>JANXDV010000020.1 GCA_025058955.1 Archaeoglobaceae archaeon
CTCGATCATCGACACACCACAATTTCAAAGACTAAGAAGGATAAAACAGCTCGGATTTGCAAACCTCGTTTATCCCGGAGCAAATCATACGAGATTTGAACACTGTCTTGGAGCGATGCATTTGGCAAGGATTTTATCAAAAAAACTTGGATTAGGGGATGAAGTTGTCGTTTCAGCCTTATTGCACGACATATCTCATCCACCTTTCTCCCACAGTGGAGAAGGAATTCTGAGAGCTTATGGCTCTGAACATGAAAACATCGAATTTGCAATAAAGGGAGAACTTAAAGACGTTTTAAAAGATTTAGGATTTAATTTGAAGAGAATTTCAGAGTTTGTGAGTGGAAAAAAGGAGTCAATTGTCAGTGGAGACATCGACGTGGACAGAATGGATTATCTCGTCAGAGACTCACATTACACTGGCGTTGCCTATGGGATCTTCGACATTTCAAGACTGATTGATAAGATCAGATTCGATAAAGGAGTGGTCATTGAGGAAGGCGGTTTAAGAGCTGCAGAGTCATTGCTAATCTCACGATTCATGATGTATCCCGCGGTTTACTTACATCATGTTTGCAGGATAGCGACTAAGATGTTTGAGAGAGCGATGGAAAGAGTAATAGAGAGTGGTCTTGATCCAAAGAAGCTTTTCGAACTCGACGATTGCCAGGCAATGGAGTTGATTAAAATCCACGATCCTGAGTTCTACGAGCTACTGCAAAATAGAAAGCTCTTCAAAAGAGCGGTTTATGTTGGAAGGGAAAGCTTAGATCTAAAGGAGATTCTTAGGTTAAATGAGAGAAGAGTTGAGGAAAAGATCGCTGAAAATGCGGGGATTGAAAGAAAATACGTGATCGTTGACATACCCCCAATCGAAGACGTGAGAGAGTTCAGAGTTCGTGTAGAAATTGAGGGAAAAATAGAGAAATTAGAGAACGTTTCCAAGCTTGTAAGAGCCTTAAGGGATTCTTGGATCGATAACTGGCGTTTTGGAATATATACGAAGAAAGAATTTGTTGAAAAAGTCAAAAGATCCGCGGTAGAGCTTTTAGGAATTGAAAAAACAACTCAAAAATCGCTTTTTTAATCTAAAATTCTCCTCCTAATTGCAGGATTTTTGGATATTAACTCTCTAAGTGCGGACTCAAAGCTCTCCTCGATCGGAATTTTCTCGCATATGTAAATTCCAGTTCTACCTATCTCTCTCCTTCTGCTGAGAATTCTCATTCTCTCGAGCACGATGTCGATCGAAACTCCAAGAATCTTTGCAACAACGCTTGGATGTATTTCGCTTAAAGGTATCTCCTTATGCCCTTTTGCATTTGGAACGATCAGAAAAAGCCTTTTATCTACCCCCGGAACTCTAAGATCTTTCAGAAGCTCTCCATAGCTAATACAACCACCAAATCTGTAAAAATCAAGTTCTCTTTCTTTCATCTTCACAAGAGGAAAGCTGATCGTTGTGAGCTCATCGATAACGAATTCTCCCTTGATCGCATAATTTGGTGTCGCTTGAACGATCCTTTTTTCAACAAAATCAAATCCCTCTAAGGCTAATTCGATCTTGAACGATGGAACTTGCTGTGGGATAAAAATGTCCACATCGCTCTTAACATTCACATCTCCTCTCGCAATGCTCCCGTAAGTGATGCTTTGTAATCCGAATTTCTCTAAGATCTCCATTAATTCTTTAGCTCGCCTTCTTTTTTCTTTCAAAATTCTAAAATTCTCTTCACTGTATTCTACTTCTACTCCACTCATTCAACCGTTTTGTCGATCCAATCAAGAAATTCTCTTAATCCTTTGTCAACTGGGAAAGAGCATATGCATGGCGTTGTGTAGCTGTGAAGCTTTTTTATCTCGTCTCTGATCTCTGAAAATTTCTCATTTTTTGTTTTCAGAATCATTCCATATTCCTCTGCGATCTCAATTTTACCTTCCCACCAGAAGTAAGACTTTACTGGAAATATGTTAACACAAGCTACGAGTTTTCTCTCCAACAAATGCTTTGCAATTTTCTCAGCTTCTTCTTTTGAACTTGCGGTCACGTAAATGAAGCTGAACATCGCCACAGCAATCACCTCTCTTTCTTTTTCAGCACAACCACATCGCCAAGTGTTGGGGTCATGGATACCTTTTTTTCAAGCTTGACAACAGGAACGCTTTCCTTTAACTTTATCCCAAATAGCTTCTCAAGCTTTGCCACAACTTCTGGATCTGGCGTTATCTCCGCATTCTCTATCTTCTTAATTAGAGATTCCTTTTCTTGAATTTTTTTGGCAAGCTGTTCTTGACTCCAGCCCCTTTTCTCTCTCTCCATTCTTATTATTTGACTGAAATTATCTACGAGCTCATCTTTGAACTCTATATCCGTGCGAACTTTCTTTTTCTTTATAACAACCCTCTTAGCTTCAGCTTGTGAAGTTGTAGAGACTTTTTCACTCCCATATCTTTTACAAGAAGAGCAAACAGTCAATTCCGTTCCTTCGACCATTATTTTAACCCCAGAACCCTTTAGCTCTTTTCCACAAATCTCACAGTTCATACGATCACCAATCAATAAGTTCATATAGTTGAAGAGATATATATTTATTTGGAGGCTTCCGGAAGAGGTAGTTAGAATGAGTGAGGATCTGAGCTATCTGATGGATAAGCTTAAGAAACTTGAAGAGGAGTATTATAAGCTTAGAGAAGTTTGTAGAAGGCTTGAAGATGAAAAAAGATTTATAGAAAGTGAAAGATTGAGATATGAAAGAGAAGTTAGAAGACTTAGAAGCGAGCTTGAACGTTTAAGATCACCTCCCTTACTCGTTGGAGTTATCTCAGATGTTCTTGAAGATGGAAGGGTTGTTGTTAGAAGTTCAACTGGACCAAAATTCGTTGTTTATGCATCTCAGTATATTTCTCCAGATGAGTTAAAACCCGGGACGAGAGTTGCTTTAAACCAGCAAACCCTCGCTGTGGTCAATATATTGCCTTCATCAAAGGATCCAATGGTTTATGGATTCGAGATTGAAGAAAGACCTGATGTGACGTATTCAGACATTGGAGGCTTGAACCAGCAGATTGAGGAAATCAAAGAAGCGGTTGAGTTACCAATGCTGAAACCAGAGCTTTTCAAAGAAGTCGGAATTGAACCACCGAAGGGAGTTTTGCTGTATGGTCCTCCGGGAACAGGAAA
The DNA here is from genome assembly GCA_025058955.1 of Archaeoglobaceae archaeon. GTDB lineage: Archaea > Halobacteriota > Archaeoglobi > Archaeoglobales > Archaeoglobaceae > WYZ-LMO2. The sequence continues at coordinate 3,182 of JANXDV010000020.1, forward strand.
AACTTTACTTGCAAAAGCAGTGGCAAATCAAACAAAGGCTACCTTCATAAGAGTTGTTGGAAGCGAATTTGTGCAAAAGTTCATAGGCGAGGGGGCAAGGCTTGTCAGAGAGGTTTTCCAACTTGCAAGAGAGAAGGCACCTTCAATAATCTTCATAGATGAACTCGATGCGATCGCTGCGAAGAGAACAAGTAGTGATACGAGTGGAGACAGAGAAGTGCAGAGAACGATGATGCAGTTGCTTGCGGAACTGGATGGTTTTGATTCAAGAGGAGATGTAAAAGTCATCGGAGCAACTAACCGCATAGACATCCTTGATCCCGCAATACTCCGCCCGGGTAGATTTGACAGAATAATAGAGGTTCCTATGCCAAACTATGAGGCAAGAATCCAGATCTTCAAGATTCACTCAAAGAAAATGAAGCTCGATGATGATGTTGACTTCAATGAACTTTCAAGGATCACAGAAGGAGCAAGTGGAGCGGACATAAAGGCGATCTGCACGGAAGCAGGAATGTTCGCAATAAGAGAAGAGAGGCTAAAGGTGACAATGAGCGACTTTACAAGAGCGATAGAGAAGGTTCTGAGAAAAGCTTCACCAATTCCAGATCTCAAGGGAGTCATGTTTGTTTAGCCGGAAGCCTCCACCAATTTCAAAAAGTTCAAAAGCTGATGGGGGTAAGGTTGCTGTGGAACTTGGATGCCTATCACTATCGCACAAACGTGCAAAAGTGGAAGAGATCGAAAGAGTTGCAAAAGAGGAATATTTCCTACCAATTCTTTCCTCTTATCCCTTTCAAGAGTTTGCTTACATCATAACTTGCAATAGATTTGAGATCTACGCTATTGGTTTTGCAATCTATGAGAATTTAGTGAAGCTTTCAAAGGAGCTTGGAATTGAGAAATTGGGAGAGATCTACGTTGGTGAAAACTGTGTTCGCCATCTAATGCGTGTCTGTGCTGGCGTAGAGTCGATGATCGTAGGAGAGAACGAGATCTTGGGACAAGTAAAGAGTTGGCTTCTCAAATGTGAGAAGAAGGGAATTGTTGGAGAAAACATCCAAAGAGTTTTCAATAAAGCTATCCAAGTTGGAAGCAAGATTAGAAGGGAGACTGAAATATCAAAAGGAGCTCTATCCATAGGCTCTGCTGCTGTTGCGCTTGCTGAAAAAGTTCTCGGCTCTCTTAATGGGAAAAGGGTTTTGATCGTTGGAGCTGGCGAAATGGGCGAACTTGTTGCAAAGGCAATTCATAAAGATGTCGAAACCATACTAATTGCAAACAGAACTTTTTCAAGAGCGGAAGCTCTTGCTAAAAGGCTTAATGGGATTGCGGTTCGATTTGATAAATTGCAAGATTATTTAAAAATTTGTGATGTTGTAATTTCTGCAACTTCCGCACCTCATATAGTGATCTCAAGACAAGTTGTAGAGAATGCGATGAAAGAGAGAGAAAAGAAACTCGTAATAATTGACATAGCTTTGCCGAGGGATGTGGAGGATTCTGTTAGAGAATTGAAAAATGTGGAGCTTTTTACTATAGATGATCTAAGGGCGATAAGCGAGGAGAACTTGAAGAGGAGAGAATTAGAGGTTAAAAAAGCAGAGGAAATAATTGAAAGAGAACTCGAGCAATTTAGAATTTATCTCAAAGATCTTGAAGCTAAAAAAGCGATTGATGCGATGTATAGCCTTGCTGGAAAATTTGTAGATGAAGAAGTCGAGGAGCTTTACAAAAAACTTTCGAAACTTGGATTGAATGAAGAAGTGAAGCCACTGCTCAGAGCTTTCGCAATCTCTCTCATAAAGAAATTTTTGAGTGAGCCGACGCTAAAGCTAAAGCTCGCTGCGAGAAATGGAAATTCTGAATTAATAGAGGCAATTCTAAAAATCTTTGGTGATGGAAATGTTCCCGAATCTGCGAATGAGAAGACTGCGAAGGGAAAATCTGAGAGAGTTATTCTGGGAAGCAAGGCTGAGAGTTGAAGATCTAATAGTCCCCATTTTCGTTGATGAGACTGCGAAGGAGAAGAAGGAAATAAGCTCGATGCCCGATTACTATCGCATTCCACTCGATTTAGTCACAAAAGAAGTTGAGGAATGCATGGATCTTGGGCTAAGATCTTTTATTCTCTTTGGAATTCCAAAGAAAAAGGATGAAATTGGCAGTGAAGCTTACAATGATCATGGTGTTGTTCAGAGAGCCATAAGAATGATCAAAGAGAACTTCCCAAAGGCTGTTGTGATCACAGACGTCTGCCTTTGTGAATACACAACGCATGGGCACTGTGGAATTGTAAAGGGGAATGAGATCTTGAACGATGAAACGCTTGAAATTCTTGGAAAGATCGCATTAAGTCATGCTAAAGCTGGTGCAGACATTGTTGCCCCTTCTGGCATGATGGATGGAATGGTCTCAGCGATTCGCTCCGCTTTGGATAGAGAAGGATTTCAGAACACTCTGATCATGAGCTACTCCGCAAAATTTGCTTCTAATTTCTATTCTCCCTTTAGAGAAGCAGCAGAAAGTGGATACAAATTTGGAGACAGAAAAAGCTATCAAATGGACTTTCACAACAGCAATGAAGCGATGCGAGAAATTGAGCTTGACATCCTTGAAGGGGCGGATATTGTCATGGTAAAGCCTGCATTGGCTTATCTTGACATAATCCGAAGAGTAAAGGACAGCTTTAACATTCCACTAACCGCATACAACGTTAGTGGAGAGTATTCAATGACTAAGGCAGCCATAAAGATGGGGTGGCTCAGCAAAGATATCATCTACGAAATACTGACCGCAATAAAGAGGGCGGGAGCGGATTTGATAATAACCTACCACGCAAAGGAGATAGCGCAGATTATTTAAATTTTAAAAAATAAATTAAAATTTTAGAATAATTTATATCTCCTTCCTACATCCACTTCACCGTTATATGCTACCTTTGGCATTATCGCTCTTCCAATGGCTGAAGCAAGCAAGATCTTTGTTAGATCTCCTGGTATGAATGGAATTGCACCCATCATGAGCAATTCAAAGATTCCCAAATTTGGAAACATCCCCTTGAGCCAAAGAAGTCCTAAGCCATATATTATAACGAAGTTTGCGAACATCAGGATCGGGAGAAGTGTTAGGAAGTATCTGGCTCCGATGTATCTGTCAACGAGGTGTCCAACGAAGAATGCTGCAATGATAAAACCGAATAAGTAGCCCAAGGTAGGTCCTGAGAGTATAGCTAAACCTCCCTTAAATCCCGCAAACCATGGAATTCCTGCAAAACCTAAGGAAACATATAAGGTCTGACTGATTCCTCCCCAGTATTTTCCAAGAACCAATGCGCTAAGAAAAACCGCAAAAGTCTGCATCGTTATTGGAACTGGAGTCCATGGTAAATAAAGCCGAATCTGCGCGCAAAGTCCTGTAAATACTGCGAAAGCTAATGCTAAAAGTATTTTTTGCTCGAATTCCGCTTCGTATCTCCATTTGAAGAATTTGTATCTGACAAAGTCCATACGAGAAATTTGAGGTTTGAAAATAAATTTTACTCCCATTAAAAAGATAAGAGCTGTTTGTATAATTTAAATCATTTTTTCGTAAGTATTAAGAGCAATAAAGTGGAATTTTTTGCTATGAAGTTTAGCATCCAGGAGCATTTTGCTAAAAGACACCACTTCGATCTTCGCCTTGAAATGGATGGGGTTGCTAAAAGCTGGGCAATTCCAAAGAATTTTCCTGAGAAAGGAGATAAAAGACTTGCAATTCAAGTTGAAGATCATTCCTTAGACTACATGGAATTTGAAGGAATTATTGAAGAGGGATATGGCAAAGGAGTTGTTAAACTCTGGGACAAAGGAGAATATGAGCTTTTAAAAAGGAGCGAGAGAGAAATAAAGTTTAAACTCAATGGTGAGAAATTGAAGGGGACTTTTGTTCTTTTGAAATTTGAAAAGCTTGGCAAAGATGCTTGGTTACTCATGAAGCTTTCTTAAAACCTCAGTGGTAAAATTTTAATATGTCCTAAGCCTAAAGAAATGGGTGAAAAAGGGTATATTGATTGCAATTGAAGGTATTGACGGGGCAGGAAAATCTGTAATAGCCCAAGAGCTCTTGAGAGCACTCAAAGAAATGGGTTATGATCCCGTCCTTTTTAAAGAACCATCGGAAAGCTTTTATGGGCAGAAGGTGAGAAATTCAAAAAAAAGACTTCCACCAGAAAAAGAACTTGAACTCTTTTTGCTCGACAGAGAGATTGATGTCAAGGAAAGGATTCTTCCCGCACTTGAAAGGGGAAAGATCGTGGTAATGGATCGCTATTATTATTCAAACATTGCTTATCAATCTGCAAGTGGAATAGAAGCGGAAAAAATTAGAAAACTTAACGAAGAGATCGCACCAAAACCAGATCTTGTTATACTCCTCGATCTATCTCCCGAAATTGCCCTCAAGAGAATTGAGTCGAGAGGAAAAACCACTGTTTTCGAAGACAAGGATTATCTTGAGAAGGTTAGGGAGAATTTTTTGAGAATTGCTGACGAAAAAACAGTTATTGTTAATGCAGAAAAACCGCTTTCAGAGGTTAAAGAAGAAGTTGTTAAGGCTGTAAAAAAGCTACTTGACTCTTATAACTCTTGTCGGAGTTAATATAACATCAGCTTTTACGTCATGCTCCTCCATAAGATAGCTAAGGTCGTTAAAAACCTGAAGATCGTGTGCAACAACTACAAAAAGGACATCTTTTGCTAAAACTCCCTCTTTCTTAAGTATTTCAAACTCCTTGTCTCCAAAACCGCTCCCTTTTCCTATCCTGAAACCGTTAAGATCAACCGCAACGCATCCCTGAGCAAAAATTCCAACCTTCTCTCTCAATTCTTTGAGATTTGCAACTTTTCCAAGCTTAAGATTCTCTATTGTTGGTTTAACTTTTTCCCTCAGCACAACAAAACCCTTCATTCTTGGAAGCACTGCGAGAAGAGTTTTCTGGTCTTCAAGCACAATTTCCCGCAATCTAAGAAGCACGGAATCTGGAGCAGAGAAGACGCATTCCGCATTTCTATATTCTTCAAGCTCCCTAACTTTTTCACACGCTTTTTTAGCATCTTTAAAATTAGGAATTCTGCCGTATGGACTTGGAAAGTTGCAAAAAGGTTCAATTTTCCTCCAAATGTATTGTCTTACCTCTTCTTTATTTTTAAATTTCAAGCAAGACCCTTATCAGATCTTTATCTTTAACCATTCCTGAAACTCTATTTGCAGAATCCAAAACTGGAATGCAATCGAGATCGTTAGTAAGCATTTTCTTTGCACACTTTGAAGCATTTGTTTGTGGATAAACAAAATCTGGAGGTTTCATAAATTTCTTCACAGGCTCCTTGGGCAGTTTTACCACACTAATTTCAAAATATCTTACAGACATGTCTCTCATTCCATCCCAGCTCCACTTGTCATCGGTATCGCTCGAGGAAGAATGAGTTGATTGGACTATATAGTCCTCGATCAAAGCTTCGCTGAGCATGATCTTCTCATCAACAATTCCCACTAATTCCTCATTCTCGTTCAAAACACCACAAATTTCCGCATTTCCAAGCCTCATGATCTCTCCTACTACTTTCAGTGGTGTCTCCTCCCAAACACATAAGATCTGTGGACTTACATATTTTCTAACGGGCAGATCCAAATTCATTTCTGCGATCTTCTTTATTATGTCCCTAATTGTGATGATCCCAACAAGTCTTTCCCGCTCAACAACTGGTAACCTTCTAAATGGAGTTGAACTCAAAATTTCGACTACTTTCTTTACACTGTCTTCAACGCTAACTGTAACTGGATTTGGCGTCATCAAAAGTGCGACTTGATCTTCATCGATTTTTCTCAGAAGGTCTTTTCTCGTAATTATTCCAGTAATCTTTCCCTCTTTTAGAACAGGAACAGCTGAAATTCCATAATTTTTGAACAGTTGCAGAACATTCTCTCTCGTGCTGGGCAATGTTGCAAAGATCACATTTGGATTCATTATGTCAACAGCCTTCATTGTCGCATTTCATTTCATTTCTGCTAATTAATCTTTCTATTTTCAAGATTTTCAAATTTTACCAGGAGGTGAGTTAAAGAAGATCTATACGAGATACTTGCTCATACCAGTTCTCCAAGCTTTCTCAGCTTCATCCAAGTCGCATGAAAATCTTCCAAAGTCCAATTTGCTTCCCTCGCTGAATCCTATGTGCTCCGCTTTTAATCCTTTCATTCTAAAGAACTCCAAGTATTCTTCAAGATCTCTCTCTTCTACTTCAACGATCCATCTCGTGTTCGATTCTGAGAATAGCTCTACAAAATCCAAATTTCTTATCGCTTTGAACCCAATTCCAAGACCAAAGCCCATTTCCGCAATTGCAATCGCAATTCCGCCTTCAGCAACATCGTGGCAAGCTTTAACTTTAAATTTCTTGAAAGATTCAAGTAAGCAGTCTGCATAGATTTTTAACCTCTCCGGAGAAGTCTTTGGAACGTTATAGCTTTCAAAACCAATTACTTTTGAATAAAGACTGCCCCCAAATTCCTTCTTTGTCTCCCCAACTAAAACAACCGCTCCTCCATTGAAAAAGCTCTCCTTAGAATTTCTCACGTCTTCAACAATACCTATCCCAAAAAGCGTTGGAGTTGGTGGAATTGCACAGAATTTCGTTTCATTGTAAAAGCTCACGTTTCCACTAACACAAGGCAATCCATAATTCTTTGCCATCCAGCCCAAAGCTTTAACGCTCTCAACAAACTCCCACATTCTCTCTGGCTTCTCCGGATTTCCAAAGTTCAAGCAATCAACATAAGAGTGTGGTTTTGAGTTAACCGCAACGAGATTCCTTATTAGCTCATCAAAAGCACTTGCGGTGCCCCAATAAGGATCCGCTTTCGTCATCCAAGGATTGATCGCTACCGCAATCGCCAGTCCACGATTGGAACTTGTTGGCTTCATAACCACCGCATCTCCATGTGTTTCGAAATTTACTCTGCCTTGTAGAGGCTTTATCACAGTGCAAGCTCGAACTTCGTGATCGTATTGCCTGATCACCCATTCCTTGGAGGCTACGTTAGGATGAGAGATCATTTTCATGAAAATCCGCTTGGGATCCTTTGGTTCAGGAATTTCTGGCTCGGTTTTTGGTATTGGTTTCGCCGTTTGAGCTCTGCAATACTCCACCGCTCCGACTATGAACTCTATTTCCATTTCGTAAACCTTGTAGCCATTGTAGAAGATGCGAAGAACCTTATCTTCAATCGTTTTCCCAATCACTGAAGCGGGAAGATCCCATTTCTGGAAAACGTAAAGAACCTCGTCAACCTTTTCAGGCTTTACTGTTAGCATCATCCTCTCTTGGCTTTCTGAAACCCAGATCTCCCAAGGAGCCATACCCTCTTCCTTCAAGGGAACTTTGTCAAGATGAATCTCCGCTCCAAAACCAGCAGAGAAAGCCATTTCTCCAACGACACAGCTCAATCCACCACCGCCAAGATCCTTAAGTCCAGTTATAAGCCCTTTTTCAACAACCTCAAGACAAGCGTGGATCAAAGGCTCCTTCGTTATAGGATTTCCAAGCTGAACCGCACTCCTTTCTTCTTCGCTTTCCTCGCTAAGCTCTGCAGATGCAAAGGTAACGCCATGAATGCCATCTCTTCCTGTTTTACCTCCAACAAGGACAAAGAGATCTCCAACATTCCCCGCTTTGCTTGGCACGATCTTATTCTTCTTAGCTATTCCCACGCATCCAACATTTACAATGCAGTTCGTTAAATAAGACTCATCAAAGAAAACCATTCCTGAAACGGTTGGAATGCCAACTCGATTTCCATAATCCCTAATACCTGCAACTACTCCGCTAAAGAGATATTGTGGGTGTCGAACACCTTTCGGAAGCTTTTCATATGGAGTTTCAAGATCCGCAAAGAAAAGCGGATCGATCAACGCTATTGGCTGTGCACCCATGCAGAGAACGTCTCTTATTATCCCTCCAATTCCAGTTGCAGCACCACCATATGGTTCTATTGCCGAAGGATGGTTGTGACTCTCGATCTTTATCACATAAGCATGTTCTTCATCGAACTCAACAACTCCTGCGTCTTCTTTAATTGCGGAGATCACATGGGGATAACGAGAGTAATCGTCGATGAGAAATTGCTTTAGAAAATACTTTGAGCTCTTATAACAGCAATGCTCGCTCCAAGCTTGTCCCAAGGATTGCATTTCTATATCATAAGGATCTCTGCCCTTTTTTGTGAAATAATCTTTTATTAGTTTCATTTCATGTATATTAAGCCCGAGTCCCATTTTTTCACTTATTTCAAGCAATTCATCATCGCTTGCTTTTCTCAACTCAACCTCGTAGAGCTCAAAAGGAACATCGACTTTCTTAAACATCCGATCACCCGATCCAGTTGATCCTAAATTTCTGGATCACGGGGTTTGCAAGAAGTTTCTCACACATTTCTCTTATCTCCTTCTCCGCCTCCTCCTTATTCTTTGCATCGATCTCTATTCTGAAAACCTTAACACTCGAGACCTTCCTAACTCTCTTAAATCCAAGTAATCTCAAAGCTTTAAGAGTTGATTCTCCCTCGGGATCTGCAACACCTTCTTTCAACTCGATATAAACGTCCGCAATCATAAAACTGCATTCAGCTCTCAGATTAAAAATTTAGTGAGTAATAGCATTAAACTTTCTCTGGAATTTCAAACAGCTCCAAACCCTTCTCAGGGCAAATTTTAACACATAGACCACAAGCGATACAATCCATTGCTTCCTTCTCTAAAACTGAACCATTTACAATCTCTATTATCTCCTCTTTGCTCAATGGACAATAGCTTGTGCAAATTCCGCAACCGCTACACAAATCCTTTGATTTAACCCTTATTAATTTCTTTCTTACTGGCTTGGTTTCCCTGAAATCGATTTTGATCTCACTTGGAAGTCTTTTTTCTATCTTTATTGCTTCACCAGGACAGAATTTCTCGCAAGTTCCACAGAAATTGCATCTTTGGTTGAACTTGACAATTTTATCTGGTATATATTCGTATTCGATCGCAAAGTTTGGACAGAGATCTCTGCAAACTGTGCAATGATAAAGACACTTCTCCTTAAACCACATTTGTTCTCCAGTAAAAAGCTTTGCAACTTTTAAAGCCTTTTTTGGACAGATCTCCTCACAAATACCACACATAGAGCAAGCTTGCTCATCAAAAATTACTTTTCCCTCTACCGCATAAATCTTCTCTGCGATATTTCTGCAAGAGTCGCATATCACTTCTAGAACATTCATTGGACAAATTCTTGAACACATTTCGCAGTAAATGCATCTTTCCTCATTTATTTCTGGTTTATTATTTTTAATAATTATAGCTTTTGTTGGACAAACTTCAATGCAAAGTTTGCAGTCTATACAACCTTCATCTATCCGCAGAGATCCCTTTCTAAGCTTCTTTAGATCTATTCTTCTCAAAACCTTTATCGCACCTCTTGGACACCCTCGCATACATAATCCACAAAGAATGCACAACCCCTCATCTATCATTACTTTTCTAAACCCTATTTCTTCCATTATTTCCCTGTATACGCTTCCCTCATGTCTTATAGCTCCGTAAAAACAGAAATCTGCACATATTCCACAGACCGCACATTTTTCGCTGATCATCGCTTCAAATCTATCGTTTTTCCTGTATATAGCTATTGCACTCTTTGGACAGATCCTTTCGCAGATTCCACAGCCTACGCAATTCTCTGGGTTAAATTCGAGAATTCTATTATATTTTTTAATTACAGTTCTCTCTAACATTAAAAATCCTTCCAAAACCTGCAATATATAAGTCTTTTGCTCAAAATATATACACACTTATACATACAGATAAGTTGTTTCTCTGTGAGAGCAAAATTCAAAATGGATCCATGAAAAAAGAATCACGAAATGTTTTTAACCTGAGAAATCAAGCAATAGCTTAGGGCCGGTAGCTCAGATGGTAGAGCGCCGTCTTGGCATGGCGGAGGCCTGGGGTTCAAATCCCCACCGGTCCATGGTTATGCAAGTGAGGATTTTTATATTCTCTTTTAAGATTCAAAAATTCGGAAAGCTAAAGTCCCTTATCGAATATTCAAGTCCATTTTTCACTTTATTCCAAACCAAAAATCCAATATTCCTCCGAACAATACTTTGGTTCAATTGATCTTTTTATACCTTCAGCAAAAATTTATGAAAATCTTTTTATCCTCTTCACTTCTTCAACTATTCTTGGCAATATTTGCCCCGCTTTTCCGTAAATGACCACATCGAAAATGTGATCCGCTACTGTTGGTTCATAGTTCACCATGATCATCTTTGCCCCATTACTCTTAGCGATGTAGGGCAATTCAGCTGCGGGATAAACGACAAGGCTTGAGCCAACTACTATGAAAGCATCCGCTCTTCTCGACTCTTCTATTGCTCCATAGAGAACCTTAGTGGGTAAGGGTTCGCCGAACAGCACAACTCTCGGTTTTACAAGCATACTTCCACAAAATTTGCATTGTGGAGGTTCCATTTTTTGAAGAAAATCGATGAAGTCTTCCCGATCGTATTCTTTTCCACAGTCCAAACAGTCAAGTTTTTCTGTGCTTCCATGCAACTCGTAAACTTTCTTGCTTCCAGCTTTCTGATGAAGCATGTCTATGTTCTGTGTAATCACCGCTTTAACTATCCCCATTTTTTCAAGCTCCGCTATGGCATAGTGTGCTGGATTGGGTTCCGCGGAAGTCTTTTTCATCAATTCAAAGGAGAATTCCCAGAAAGCTCTTGGGTTTCTTCTAAAACCATGAATCGAGGCGACTTCTTCAGGATCGTATTTCTTCCAAAGTCCATCTTCACCACGAAAAGTCGGAATTCCACTCTCAGCAGAGATTCCTGCTCCAGTAAAGACTACAGCATTCTTCGCCTTAGCTAAAATCTCAACTGCGAGTTTTATTTTTTCGTTTAGCTCTTCTGGCATAGAAAAATTTTTGGTTTTTAAATTAAAAGCTTTACTGTTTGTGTCGAAAAATTTGCTCGGTAAAAATAAGATTCTGGAACGAAAAATTAATAATTTCTTCTTCAAAATTTACAAAGTGTCGAGCTGGGAAGAGTATTCTGGGAGCATTGAGAAGAGCAAAGAATACCATGAGCGCTATCATAAAGCTGTGAGTCACCCAATAAGGAAGGAAATTCTAAAACTAATTTTGAAAGGTTTAAACGAAGAGGAAATAGCAAGGATCCTTAAATTATCGAGAGCTGAGCTCGAATATCATCTTCAAGTTCTGATCCAAGGTTTTTGCATAAAAAGAGTTGATGGAAAGCTCGTTGTAACACAGGAGGGGATGGTAGTTGAGTTCCTCTAAGCTTCGAATAGCTTTAGCTCAGCA
>JANXDV010000021.1 GCA_025058955.1 Archaeoglobaceae archaeon
TATTGTGATGCATTACGACTCCAAAACGCTTTATATATTCTTTGCAGAGTTCTCTGCTCATACTTTCTGCAATTCCATCTGCTAAGCTATCAGGATGACCTATTCCCTTTCTTTCAACTAATTCAACCTTCTGCTCTTCAATTGGAGTATGGATGAGTTCTTCAACAACGATGTTCCGCATGAAACCACCAAAATGCTTGAAGTCAGAGGGGATATAAATCTTACACCCTTCATGCTTTTCAGTGTTCCGATAGCAGAGAAGGGAAGATTTATAATTAGATTATCGACTGATCTGCTGTGAAACTCGTGAAGAGATTGATAGAGGTTGGAGCTTTGAAGTTCGGGGACTTTGTTCTCTCTTCTGGAAAAAGGAGTAATGTCTATGTGGACATAAAGCTCGCAATAACTCACCCCGACATTCTAGAATTGATCGCCGAAGAGATCTCGGAAATTCTCAAGAAATATGAAATTGACAAAATAGCCTGCATAGAACTTGGTGGAGTTCCAATAGCTACTGCTGTTTCTTTAAAAACAAAAAAACCACTTGTTATTTTCAGAAAAGAGCTTAAGAGCTATGGAGTTGGTGGGGACATGATCGGAGAAATAAGGGAGGACGAGAATGTTGCAGTTGTTGAAGACGTGATCACAACAGGCAAATCCGCTCTCTCAGTTGCTGAGAGGGTGAAGAAAAAGGGCGGAAAAGTTGCGACGATCGTTGCGGTTGTGGACAGAGAAGAATCGGGAATGAAATTTGAAAGTGTTTTGAAGCTGAGAGATCTAATAAAAGCAAAGGATCTCTTCAATTCCACCAAATCTTAATTCTTCAGTTTCTCTTTTCAGATCTTCAAGCTCAACTTCGAAATTGTAGCTTGAAAGAGATTTTGCTATTAGATCCTTTGAGAAACCAGTGATCTTGGCAAGTGATTCAACACCATCTTCAGGTTTGCTTTTATCATATTCATTTAAAAAATTTTCAAATAATTCTTCATTTTTCTCCACAAACTCTTTGTTCACCGCAAGACTACAGCAAACGAAGTCTCCAAGCACGGAATCAAAATACTCCACATTTTCAGAGATCATCGAAAGATAAGGCTCCCAAACCGCAATTCCCTTCATGTTGGGAAGCTCCAAGAGCATATCTTCCGCGGAATTGAAAAATCTGATCCTATCTTCTATGCCTTTAACCTTCATGAACTTCCTCAGAATTCTCTCCATTGTCGATAACTCGGAGCAACCGAATCCGTTGCCACTCGAGTAAGCAACTCCACTGCCATCCATTGCAACAGCCCTGAAGATCTTTATGTTTTTCATCAAAACTCCGAAGAAAGCTTGAGTGATGAAGGGACTTGCAACCAGATCTACGAGCCCATGAACGAGATCTTTAGTAGCTTCGATTCCGTTCCTGTAAACTCTAAAGATTGCTCCAACTCTTTCACCCGCAGAAACAACTCTTACGTATTCGCTTGCCTTTAAAATTCCAATTCTAAGGATCCCTTCCATAGGTTGTGGAAAATACTTTGCAAGCCAAACTCGGTATGACTTCGGTGAAACTTCCGCTCTAACGATTACTCTTTGCTCTTCTAAAATAGATAGAGACTCAGAGACTGTTGATTTTGATAAATTTAATTTTCTAGCAATTTCTCCCTGCAATTCTCCTTTTTCCTTCACATTTTCTAAAAGGGAAATTATTTTCTCCTCAGCTCTCATGGAAAACTTTTCTAACCCATTCCACCACTTGATCGACCCTTTCAAGAGCGGTTCCAAGGTAGTTTTCGGGCTTAATAATTTCTGAAAGCTCTTCTTTACTGAAATGCTTCAGGATTACCTCCTCTTTTAGAAGTTCTTCTAAGAGGGAACTCTTGTTTGCGTAAGCTCTCATAGAGGCTTCCCTTAAGATCTCATGCGCTATTTGTCTGTCAACCCCTTTCTTTGTCAGTTCTATCATCACCGCTTCACTCAAATTCAAACCTTTTTGCGCCTCTAAATTTCTTCTAACATTCTCCAAATCAATTCCAATGCCAGAAATGACTTTTGTAAGCCTTGTTAGTATGTGATCTGCTAAAATTGTTGCCTCGAGCAATGTTATTCTTTCAGCAGATGAGTTCGTAAGATCCCTTTCTTCCCACAATATTGAAGATTGGTGCTGTGGTTCTACAAAAGCACGAACGATCCTTGCAAGTCCGCAAACGTTCTCACTATCGATCGGATTTCTCTTGTGTGGCATCGTAGAGCTTCCAACTTGTTTTTTCTCAAACTTCTCCATCAGTTCACCAACTTCCGCTCTCTGCAAGATCCTAATGTTGAGTGCAATTTTTTCAAGAGTGGTTGCCAAATTTGCCAAAAATTCAAGGTATTCGCAATAAACGTCTCTTGGTATTACTTGAGTTGAGATCATTGCAGGTTTCAGATTCAAAAGTCTCATGACTTCATTCTCTATCTCGAAGCCTTCTTTACCAAATCCCGCTTGTGTTCCAACCGCACCGCTCATTTTTCCAACCAAAAGTCTTTCTTTCATCTGCTTTAGCCTTATATAGTGTCTTGCTATCTCTGAAGCCCAAACCGCAAATCTAAAGCCATAGGTGGTTGGTAAAGCTGGCTGTCCATGAGTTCTGCCAAGACAAACAACTTCTTTGTATTCGATCGCCTTTTCAGCCAGAATTAAAGCCAATTTCTTTATTTTCTCCTCAAAAATCAGAACGCTATCCCGAAGCTGTGTCGCTGTAGCGGTGTCTATTATATCATTAGAAGTTGCTCCAAAGTGGATCCATCTGCATTCCGCAACTTCGCCAATTGCTTTAACAAGAGCCATTATATCATGTCTAATTTCATCCTCGATCTCTTTAACTCTCTCAGGTTTTATCTTAATGGCATTCTTACGAACTTTTTCAACTTCTTCATAGCTCAAATACCCTTTTTTCGCAAGAGCTTTTAGCAGAGCAATCTCAACACGGATCATCCTCTTGATCTTGCTCTCCTCGCTCCATATTCTCTTCATTTCCTTTGTTCCATAGCGATATTCGATCGGATGAATCATAACCTTACTGATCTCTGACCTTTAAAACTTTTTTACCCCTCTCAGAGGGGATTATTTTTAGCTTTGCGTTATCAAAGCTTAGGTTAAAAACAACTCCAAGGACTTTTTCAAGAAAAACCGCTAACGCTGAAACCTCGCTATGAGGCTGTGTTCCTATGGAAATGTTGAGATCACAGAGCTCGTAAACTTCTTTTGGCACCTTTTCCGCTCCAACAACAACAAGTAACTTTTTAGCTCTCTTGATCTCCTCAATTTTTTCAGGTAGCGGGAGCCCATACATAGTCAGGTGGACTTTTAAGCCATCGAAATTGGTGATCAATCTCTTCCAGTCCGCGGTTTCGACGAAGAAATCACCTCCCCATGTTTCTACAACTTTTCTAACACTTTCAAAAAGATTTTTATCACTCCTTGTGAAGTAAATACCCTTAGCCCCAAAAGCTCTTGCGGTTAAGGCGACATGGGTCGAGATCCTTTGATCTCTCCCGATTCGGTGTCCCAAGCGTAGAACGTAGATCTCCACAAAAATTCTCAGCAGTTTAAAAATTTAGCCTGTCGAAGGATGATCTTAATTCTCCTGAATTGCTAACTCTGAGATCTTTGAATAGCTGGATAGCCAAATGCTCAAGATCTAATTCTTATAAAGCTTCTGAACGATCGAAAAATATTTAATATCACTTTGAATAAAATAGGAATATTTAAGATAAACTTAAACATGTAAAATTTATTTTTTCTTATAGATGGCTTGTATGAAAAATTATAAATAGTAGGATGGCAAAAAATCCTCATGCTCAACTTTCAACGTTTGCTTGAAAGTCTTCCATTAGCTATTATCATTACAGATGGAAGATCTGTTTTGTATAAAAACAAGCATGCTGAAGAGATCGGTTTAAAACCAGAATTAAGAGAGGAGAAATTATTTATCGGCGATCATATATATAAATTGTTCAAAGGGAAATTTGAAGAATATGAGATCATACTTGCTATGGATTACACACAAGAGCAGAGAAACATAGAAGTTCTTCGTGTTTACGAGAAATTTTTTAAAGAGGGAAAAGACTTCTTTTTCATACTTGACGAAAAAGGCAGATTCATAGAAGTAAATCCAACATACGAAATCATGGGCTATAAAAGAGAAGAGCTTTTGGGAAAAACTTCGAGGGTTTTGGCATTTGAAGATCAGATAGAGATCCTGAGAGAGAATTTTAGAAAGGTTATGAGTGGCGAGACTGTTAGATTCGTTTTTAAAGCAAGGAATACAAAGGGAGAGCTCAGATTCATCGAAGTTACAGAATGGCCTCGAATAGTAAATGGAAGAGTAGTTGGTAGTGAAGGTGTGGCAAGAGATGTTACGGAGAGGGCTATGCTTCAAGAAGAGCTTGAAAGAACGAATCGGGCGATGCAAATTTTGACACAGATCAACCAACAGGTATTCAGAGAGAAGGACGAGTATTCGCTACTACAGAAAGTCTGTGGGATCTTGAAGAGCTTTGGGATCAGAGCATTTGCTTGGCTTTATGAAGGCGGAAAATTCGTAGAGGCAACTCCTTTTGCCTTTGAATGCATTATTAGAGATAGAATCGAATTTAAATATGAAACTTGCAAATGTGAGAGAGCTAAAGGAAAGACACTCACCCTTCCGATGACATATGAGGGAAAGGTTCTTGGAGTCATAGCATTCTGCTCAATTGGAGACTTGACAGAGAATGAATTGAAAGTTTTCTCACAGTTAAGCGAAGATCTTGGCTTTGCAATCGCACATTACAAAGCAGAGAGGGAAAGGAAGATCATGTCCAATTTACTGATCGAAAACTTAAAGCAGTTTGAGAACCTATCTGACAAGCTTAGAAATCCTTTAGGCATTGCGATGGGTTATGTGGAGATTGCAAATGAGATTGGGACAGAGAAGGCGATTAAAGAGATCGAAAAACAGCTAAGAAGGATCATAGAGACGATAGAGGAGATGAGATTTCAGGAAATCCTAACTTTTTTGCTAACAAAAAGAGAAAAATAAAATTATCCTGTTTTTATATAAACAGTCGCAGTTTTTGGAGCCTTCCCTCCTTTTATAAAGTGGTAGTAAGCATAACTCATCACTTCTGCATCGCTCAACAGTTCAGCATTCACGAGTTCGCCTATAAAGAGAGTGTGTGTGCCAACATCACATTTTCCTCTTACCTCCGCCTCAAAAATTGCTACAGAATGATCAAGAACGAGTGGCACACCTGTTTTGCCAATTTTGAAGTTTACACCTTCGAATTTATTTATATCCCTACTGCTCTTAAATCCGAATTTCCCAATAAACTGTAGTGGAGTCTCTTTCTCCAGAACGCTAACTCCAAATACCCCGCTCTCCATAACAAGCTCATGTGTAGCATTTTTCTTGTTCAAACATACCGCGAGCTTTGGTGGCTCGGAAGTTACTTGGAAAACTGTATTTGCTATTTGTCCCGCAAACTTCTTCTCTTTCGCTGAAGTTACAATATAGAGCCCATAACTAATTTTATACAATGCAGAAATATTCATTCTTCCCCTCCGAACTCCCTTTTTCCAAGTTCGGAGTCTATAAAGAGTAGAATTCTTTTATCATCTCCAGCAAGCTTTAGTTTTCCAACAATTTCTCCAAAGCTCTCTTCCTCTTCAACTTGTTCATTCACAAACCACTGAAGCATGTTAAAAGTTGCATGATCTCTTTCAGCGATCGCAAGCTCAACAAGATCGCTTATCAGCTTCGTTACTTTTCTTTCATGCTCCAATGCATATTCAAAAGCATCTAATGGAGACTTCCAGCTCTTTGGTGGTTCTTCGATCGCAAAAAGCTCAACTCTTCCCCCTCTTATGGCGATATATTCAAAGAACTTCATCGCATGCATCAACTCTTCCTGCCACTGCACCCTCATCCAGTTCGCAAAACCCCTCAAATTCAAAGATTCGAAGTATGCGGACATCGAAAGGTAGAGATAAGCGGAGTAGATCTCTCTATTCAACTGCTGGTTCAACGCTTTAACAACTCTCTCACCAATAACCGCCATTTTATCACCCCACTTTTCTATAGCTTAAAATGATATAAATGTTACCCAGTTTTTCGATTGCTGGGAACATAAATAATATTATAATATTGTTTTTGCAATAAAGGGCTCTATAAGCTCTTTAATACTTTTTCTCGTGAAAGGTTTTTCAATTATACCTTTTGCTCCTGCTTCAAGCAGTTCTTTTCCTCTGCTTCTCGCAAAAGCGGTTAATCCGATTATAATTGCGTTTGGGTCTTCGTTTAGGATCTGCTTCGTAGCTTCTACTCCATCCATTATGGGCATGTTTATATCCATTAAAACTATATCGGGCTTGATTTTCTCGTAGAGCTTAATCCCTTCTAATCCGTTTGACGCCTCTATTACTTCAAAATCCTTTAGCATAATTCTGACGATCTCTCGAATGCTCTCATCATCATCCACGACTAAAATTCGGATCATGATAACCATTGTTGTTATAATGTATAAATAAGCTTTTCCTTACATTTCTGAAACTTTGAATAGCTTTCCAGATCTAACTTGATTCTCAAGCACCTCTTCTCCTCTAAGATACACCCACTTTGGGAATATCGCTTTAAATCCCTCATAAGGAGTCCAATTGCAGAGAGAATGTAGCTTTTCTGATTTTATTTCCTGAACATTGTTAAGATCAAAAACCGCGAAGTTTGCAAATTTTCCAACCTCTATCTCTCCGTAATCTCTGAAACCAAAGATCTTCGCTGGATTCACAGCGATTTTTTCGACCAAGTCATTAAAGCTGATCAAACCCCTTTTAGCAAGCTCAACGAAAATCGGAAAAGTCGTCTCAACTCCAGGAAATCCTGCTGAACCCATTTTTTTATCCTCGATCGTATGAGGAGCGTGATCTGAAGCGAGGATCTGGATCCTTGAAAAATTTTTCAATAGCCATTCCGCATCGCTTTTTTGCCTTAACGGTGGATTCACGTTAACAAAATCTCCAAGTTTTGCATAATCGTCAATGTTGAGTAGAATGTGGTGCGGAGCTACTTCAAAAGTCCCTCTTTTAACTTTTTCAACCGCCTCTCTTGTGGACAAATGGCAGAAATGAAAATCTCCAAGCTTTTCGCACTCCTCAACCGCTAAAATTTCCGCCTCTCTTTTTCTAAACAAAAAATTGGGATTTCCAATTTCAACGAATCTTGGATCCTCTGCATGGATGGTGAGTTTTGCATTTACTTTCAAATTTTTCAGCATTTCGTAGCTTATTTCAAGCTCCTTATCATTGTTTTGGAGAAAAACTTCCCCAATGGCTGGAAGAAAGTATTTTTCTCTTATCTTTTCGACGATCTCATCTATCTTATTCGAATTTTTTCTTGTTAGAGCCAAATTGAGTGTGTAGTCTACATAACTACTCTTTTCCGCTTTTTCCATTCTTCGGAAATAGATCTCTTCGTTTTCAACAACTGGCTTCGTGTTTGGCTGATCAACGACAAGGCAAATTCCGCCATGTAATGCTGAAAGACTGCCAGTCTCAATTGTCTCCTTTCTTTTTTCCTCAAAATCTCTGAAATGCACATGAACGTCAATTCCCGCGGGTAAAATTATACCTCTGAGCTTTTTACCTTTCAAGAGCTTTCCGATCCTCTTTATTCTACCCTCTTCTACTTCTATTCCTGCTTCGACAAATTCCCCTCTGTAGAAGATCTTTCCGTAGATCATTGCCCACCGCTTTTCTTTAGAAGCTCTCTAAATCTCTCCACCGCTTCTCTGACTCTATCCTTGTTCTTCCCTGAGAACTTCACGATCACGTAGCCAAACTTTGGATAAGAGCCTATTTGAACATCTGGAAATTCACTAACAACCTTGTTCAACTCTTCAAGGATCCTAACTTCGTAGCCATCAACTCTAACCTGATCTTCGAAGTAGTCAAGCTTTTCAAACTTCTTCAAGATCTTCTCAAACGTGTTCTTCATTTCCTCTGGCACACCTGGCATCACCGCAATGTTTTCAACGATGTAAGCTGGCGCTGCGCCAACGTCGTTCCAAATGATCTCCGCACCTTCTGGCACAGAAGATATTTTTCTCACCGCAAACTCATTATCGCTCATGCTCTTAAGATAGTCGTAAACTTCCTTGTTGACCCTAAGCTCTCTTTTCAAAGCCTTCGAGATCGCTTCATTGGTCACATCATCATGAGTTGCTCCAAGTCCTCCAGTTAAAATTACGAAGTCGTAAAACTGCGAAGCTTTCCTCACTTCTTCAACGATCTCATCAACAACATCTGGCACAACTAAGATCCTCTTAACCTCATGTCCAAGCTCTGTGAGCTTCTTTGCAATGTATGTTGCATTCGTATTCACAGTATCTCCCTTCAACAACTCATTGCCAACGCTAATTATTGCAAATTTCATAGCTTCTCCCTTCGTAATCTTTGAAAAATCCTACCCTGTAGCCCATGAAACACTGCAAAACCTTCTGCAAGCCTTTGATCGATCGCCTTCGTGTCGAATGAAACAAGCTCTTCGGAATACAAGGCAAACTCAGAATACCTTGCAATAGGCATCACTGAACCTTTATACAATTTAAGCTTCACCCATCCACTAACCCTTTCCTGCGTTTTGTCTATGAAAGCATTAAGAGCCTCAAAAAGTGGTTCATTCGTCAATCCATAGTAAACAAGCTCTGCCCACTCTTCCTCAACTATTTTCTTAAACTTAAGCTCTCTCCTGCTCAAAACAAGCTTTTCTAAGTCTCTATGTGCCGTAATTAGAATTGTAGCTGCAGGATGCTCGTAATTCTCTCTTGCTTTCAATCCAAGAACTCTGTCCTCGATCATATCAGTTCTTCCAATGCCATGTCTTCCGCCAAGTTCGTTTAGAAGCTTAACAAGTTCAAAGCCGTCGAGTCTTTGATCATTCACAGCAACAGGAATACCTTTTTCAAAGTCGATCTTTACTATTTCAGGCTTTTCAGGAGCTTTTTCTGGCGATTTAGTCCACTCATAAATCTCTTCTGGTGGGACAAAGCTTGGATCTTCGAGCTTTCCTCCTTCGATGCTTCTGCTCCAAAGGTTCTCGTCAACGCTGAACGGTTTTTCCTTAGTAGCGGGAACTTCTATTCCATGCTCTTTTGCATACTCAATTTCCCACTCTCTTGTGAGATTCAATTCTCTTACTGGGGCTATAACTTTGAAATTATATTGCCTAAAGACGTTTTCAAACCTTAGCTGGTCATTTCCCTTTCCTGTGCAACCATGAGCGACCGCATCAGCCTTTTCTTTTTTAGCAACTTCTGCAACCTTTTCCGCAATTATTGGGCGTGCAATTGCTGTTCCGAGAACATAGCCTTCATAGTCCCCATTTGCCTTCACAAGACGATAAATTGCCTCTACAAACTCCTTTCTCGCTGGAATAGTATAATGCTTGTCCGCATACTTCTTTCCTCTTTCCTCAGCCCTTTTTAGCTCAGCTTCGGGCAATCCAATGTCCACAGTAGCAGTAATGACCTCGTCAAAACCATACTTTTCTCTAAGCAAGAATATGCAGACAGTCGTATCAAGTCCACCAGAGTAAGCGAGCACAACTTTCATGAGGCTACTTTTCCATTGGTATATATAAGCTTGTGAGATTTGCTCTAATTAGAGAAAAATTTTTTTACCTCTTATAAGAATCCAAGCGATGGAAATTGCAAAAATGTTTATTGGAACCCAAGAGATAATTCTAATAATTTTAGTCGTTCTTTTGCTCTTTGGAGCAAGCAAAATTCCAGAACTTGCAAGAAGTCTTGGTAGAGGTGTAGCGGAATTCAAAAAGGCTCAGAAAGAGGCTGAAATGGAGCTAAGAGAGCTTGAAAAGGATATAAAGATCTCGAAGGAGGATAAAAGGAAAAAGCTTGAGAAGATCGCAAGAGATCTTGGAATAAATCCAGAGGGAAAGAGTGAGGAGGAATTGCTTGAAGAGATAAATAAAGCCATAGCTAAGAAATCCTAAGCTCTTTCTTCAATATTTTTCTCTGCAACCTCAAAAAAGGATTTCCTTCTCCAACTGAGGCTATAAACTTCAAACTAAAAAATTTGGTTTTTACGAAGTTAGATTTAGCTCAACGATTTGCCTTTCAACACCTGACTTTCGGAAACGGTGAGCATTTTTGTGATATTCCTTTGCTTGAACTTGCTAAGATAAGTAAGACGCCGGGGGTGGGATTTGAACCCACGCGGGCGATGCCCACACGCTTTCCAGCGATAAGCCTCCAGGCGTGCGCCTTGCCACTCGGCAACCCCGGCTCTAAGGTTTGACAGTGGATTGAAATATATGCCTTTTGTTTCTCCAGAGAGAAGTAAAAGCTTATTATATCTCCCTCCGAATTGTTCTGTGGTAAGGGGACTTGAAAGATACACCGCAATCAATCTTGGTGAAGCGGTTGCGAAATTTCAGATCCTTAAGAGGATACCAGCGGAGCGAGCGGAAGGATTTGAAGAAAATTTAAAGATCCATTCAAGACTGAAGAGAGAATTTAAAAAACTCTTGGCAGACTCAAGTCCAAAAATTTTAAAAGAAGAGCCAGCGAAATACTCCTTTCTTCATTTAAAAAAAGATTTGCTCTTGGAAATGCTGAAAGAATGCGTATTCTGTGAAAGGAAGTGCGGTGTGAATAGGTATGAAACAAAGGGTTTCTGCAAGTGCTCAGCTAAGAGTTACTACAGTAGCGAATTCCTTCATTTAGGCGAAGAACCTGAATTGGTTCCATCTCACACGATCTTCTTCAACAGATGCACATTTGCATGTGTTTTCTGCCAAAATTACGATATAGTGAACAGCGATGACTCTATTGCTGACGCTAAAGAACTTGCAATGCTGATCGATATTCGATATAGGCAAGGAAGCAGAAACGTGAACTTTGTCGGCGGGAATCCTGATCAGCATGCACACACGATCGCAGAGATCTTGCTTGAAGTTAGATCAAACATTCCAGTTGTTTGGAATTCGAACATGTTTCACAGCGAAGAACTTGCGGAGATCATCGAAGATTTCGTCGACATCTGGCTCGGAGATTTCAAATATGGCAACGATAGCTGTGCTTTGAGATATTCTAAAGCCCCAAGGTATATGGAAGTCGTTACGAGAAACTTTTTAAGGGCTAAGGATAATGGAGAGCTTTTGATCAGACATCTCGTCATGCCAAACCACGTTGAGTGTTGCACCGCGAAAATCGTTGAATGGGTGGCGAAAAACCTTGGAGAATGGGTTAGATTCAATCTAATGTTCCAATATCGCCCAGTTTACAAGGCTTACGAGTATTCAGAGATTGCAAGAAGACTCACTGGAGAGGAGATGAGAAGAGCTTATGAAATTGCTTCGAAAAGGCTAAAAAATCTTGTATGAACCTAACTGAACTTCTTGAAAAGATTGAGAAGGCTATTGAAAGAAAGATTCGTGAAAAAGATGTCTACGATGCAGAAGTTCTCGCGAGAAAGGGAGAAATTGCGATCCTATTCTCTTCTGGTCAAATTCCCACGGGAAGTGCTGTAGCTTGGGTTGAAAAAGACATCACTCCTTTTGGCTGGGTGATTGATGTTAGAAAAACGAAGAGAGGTTACATTCTTGCTGTGAAGGAGTTCGAAAGTTTTGATGGAGAAAGAATTGTTGAAGCGGAGAATTTGCTAAGCATAGCCTTGAGAAAGGAGATTGTAGGAAAAATGGATGAAGTCCTTGATTTTGGCTATTGGAGTGGAGTGAAAAAGGTTCAAGCTCCAGAATGGCTTGATAAATGGCAGAGAGAATGTTTTTCAGCTTCATGTTCTCTTGAAGAAGGCGAAATTTTGCTCGTCATTGGACCTCCAGGCACAGGTAAGACGACATTTATTGCTGAGTCCGCAAAAAAGCTTTCAGAAATGGAGAGAGTTTGGATCACCTCGAACACAAACATAGCAGTTGACAACGTCTTGGAAAAACTAAATAAAGCCCTTAGGATTGGGCATCCATCAAAATTAACTGAAAATGTGAAGAAGCACAGCGTAGAGTCTAAAATTCTCTCCGCAATAACCTTCAGCAATTACGAAGAACTTGCAAGAAAAATAAATTCTGCTTACAGAGAAATAGCTAAGATTCAGGAAGAAATGCTGAACTCAGGCAAAATTGCAGTCGGATCCACGATCTTGAAGGGAGCCATGAGCCCTATTCGGAACTATGAATTCGACACGGTCTTTATAGATGAGGCGAGCAACACTTGCATCTCATTAGCACTTTTAGCACTTGAAAAAGCGAAAAAGGCAGTGGTTGTAGGTGACCCCTATCAGCTTCCGCCTGTTTATGAGATAAACGTGCCAAATGCGGTAAAGTTCTCCGCTTTCAATTACCTTTACGAGCTCTTTGGAAAAAGCCTTTGGCTAAGAAGACATTACAGATGCAATGCGGAAATAATTGCTTTCTCAGCGAAGGAAGTTTACAAAAAACTCGAGATCGATCCAAGATGTTTTGAAGTCAAGATCCCAAGAGTTGAGACAAGCATTCCTGAGCTTGGAGATCCTGAAAAACCTGTTTTATTCTTGGACTGTAATGGAGAAGAAAAGAAGGTCGGAGCATCGAAAATAAATGAGTTGGAAGCTGAAATTGCTTGTGAGATCTGTGATGAGCTTGTTGAAGCTGTAGGCGAGGAAGAAATTGGAATAATAACTCCTTATTTAAAGCAGAAAGAGCTGATCAAGTCAATTCTGAGTGATTTTGGAATAAACTGCGAAGTGGCTACTGTGCACAGCTATCAAGGAAGGGAGAAGGAAGTGATAGTATACTCGATCACCGCAACCAATAACCTATTCTTTGCCTCAGATAAGAAGATCTTTAACGTCGCTTTGACAAGAGCAAAGGCAAAGTTCATAGCTTTGGGAAATTCAAAGTCAATTGAAGGCAAAAATTTCCTTCTATCGAGATTTCTCGATTATGCAAAGCAAAAAGGAGGATACGTTTCGGCGAGAAAAGTATTTTAGCATCTGAAGCCATTTTCCGCATGGTCATTTATAAGGGTGTTGAGGTCGAAGCATTACATGGAGACATAACAAGGCTTGAAGTCGATGCAATCGTTAACGCTGCAAACACCCACTTGCTTATGGGCGGTGGTGTTGCGGGAGCGATAAAGAGGGCGGGAGGAAAAGAGATCGAGGATGAAGCGGTTAAGCAAGGTCCTATTAAAATTGGTTCCGCTGTTGCAACTTCAGCGGGAAAGCTAAAGGCAAAATTCGTCATTCACGCTCCAACGATGGAGCTCGATTTTAAGACAGATGAAAAAAAGGTAAGACTTGCGATGATCGCAGCTCTAAAGAAGGCTGAAGAGCTTAATGTTAAAAGCGTAGCATTTCCAGCACTTGGAACAGGTGTTGGAGGATTAGCTAAGGATCTCGTTGCGAGGATCATGGTTGAGGAGCTGAAAAAGCACATAGACTCTGGGACTAAGCTTAAGAAAGTTCTACTTGTGGATATAAATGCGGAACAAGTGGAATTTTTCAAAAAAGAGCTTGAGGGATTGAAATGATTGGAAGGTTTTTAGCCAATGGAAGGCTTTATGAAGGCAAATTCGAGATCGCTAAAAACAAATTGCTCTTCGAATCACTTGAATTTCCCATGGCTTGCATAAAATTTCTGCCTCCTGTGATCCCGAGCAAGATCGTTGCGGTTGGTTTGAACTACTTGGATCATGCTGAAGAACTTGGAATGCCAATTCCAGAAGAACCGATCATCTTTTTTAAG
>JANXDV010000022.1 GCA_025058955.1 Archaeoglobaceae archaeon
AATATATCGTTAACATAGAGGAATTTTTCACTAATGTCAGTGATGTAAACTCCAGTCAGCATTTGATCAACAATGCTCTTCCAAAATCCAGCATCCCATTCATGTTCCATGATAATAATGAGCATGCAGATATATAAGGTTTTCGAAAGTTTACGAAATGGATAAATCAGCAGAGAGTGAAATTTGAAGGTGATCCATGCGAGCTATGAAATAGAGGGGAATAGGATCAAGAGGATCTACGCTTCCGCTAAATATCCGTCAGAACAAAAGGGAAACGTTTTCTATGATTCCGAAATAGTTCCTGATCTGAAACTTGCTGAGGAATTGCCAAAGGCTCTTGAATGTATTCATGCTGTTGTGGCATTTCGAGCTTCGCACATTTTTTTGTCCAGAGATCTCTTAGGTGGAAAACCAATATACTACGACACAAAGGGCGTTTCTTCTTTTAAATCTAACCTTGAAAAACCAAAAGAAGTGTTACCAGGAGAGGTCTTGAAGATTAGCTACGAGGGGGAAATTATACAAAAAAGAGTTTTTTCATTTGAAGAAGTCTTCAAAAAAGAAGAGAAAAGCTTAGAAGAGGTCGAGGAAGAGATTTTGCAAGAATTGACAAGTTTAAAGCTAAAAAATTGCTGTATAGCATTTTCTGGAGGTATAGACTCATCTTTACTCGCAGTTTTTTACGATCTTCCTCTAATCTGTGTAACCGCGAGCGACAGCGAAGAGGAATGGGTTAGAAACGTCGCAAAGGAAATCTCTAAGGATCTGGAGATCCAAAGAATCACGGAAGAGCAAATTAGAAGCGCATACAACGAAATTCCAGGGATCATAGAGGATTCAAGCTTTTTACAACTTTCAATTGCAATTCCGATTTATTTAACAATGAAATTCGCTAAAGAGCTCGGATTTGATAGAATTGTAATGGGACAAGGTGCGGACGAGCTATTCGGAGGTTACAAGAGGTATGAGAAACTTAGTGGAGAAGAACTTGAAAGAGCATTGACGGAAGATCTGAAAAATATTGGCGCTAAAAATCTAATTAGAGATTCAAAACTGGCTTATTTCAACGAGATCAGGCTTATTTTGCCATATCTTAACTGGAAAATAATAAAAAATTGTCTAAGCATTCCACCAGAAATGAAGGTTAGGAGAGTTGGGGGAAGGATCATAAGGAAATACTTTTTAAGAAAAATTGCGGAGAAACATCTTCCAGAGGGGGTGGTATGGAGAGAAAAGAAGGCAATACAATACTCAACAGGAGTGGCAAGAATTCTGAAAAAGTTTGGCTATTCACAGATTGGGAAGGACCTTGGATTTTGAACGACTTTGCCTACGAGCTATGCTTGGCGGTGTTCAACAATGAAAGGTTTTTCAGAAATCTAAGCGAGTATGACGACTATCTGTTTTATATAGCCAAAAAGAAGAGCTATGAAGCGGGATATACTTTGAAACTTTTAAATCCATTCATATCCGCTTTTGGAGTTAAGAATTCCTTAATAGAAGATCTAATAAATTCCGCTTTTTTTGTTCCTGGTGCAGAGAAAGCGGGAAAGGAAATTTTAGAGCGATTTGAACCTGTTGTGATCTCAACCGCTTACAAGAAATTCGTCTCAGAGACCGCAAAGAAAATTGGTTTTAAAATTGTTCATGGTAGTGAGCTTGAATTTTCCATGGACTTAAATGAGGATCTGAGAAGGGAATTGCTTGAGAGCGTAGAGGTAATAGCATCGCTAAAGGGCATAGAGCTTTATGAATTCCTCGATAAGATTATGGGTAAGATTTGGGATCAAATTGCAAATCTAAAAGTTATTGGAGCAAAGGAAAAAGCTGAAATCCTTGAGAAATATGAACCAAAGTCTCCTATTGCCATTGGAGACAGTATAACAGACTGTAAGATGTTTGAAAAAGCTAAAGAGCTCGATGGAGTTGCTATTGCTTTCAACGGAAACAAATATGCTTTGGAAAAAGCGGATGTGGCTATTGTAAGCCCCTCAGCTATGAGCACCGCAATTGTTGTCAAAACCCTTTTGAAGGGAGGAATGAATTTGAAACTGCTTGGATCGCAAAGATATCCGAGAGGGACAAAGGTATATATAATGAGCGAATCAGAGTTCAAAGAAGTGCTTGAAAATTCAATGAGAATGAGGGTGAAGCTTAGAGGTTCAGCAGGAAGTTTGGGGTGATCTTTTGAAAGCAATAGGAATTTTGGGCTCTCCAAGAAGAGAAGGAAATTGTTCTAAGATGCTTACCGCTTGTTTGGAGGAACTTTCTACAGCTGGCTTTGAAACGGATCTCATTTATCTTCAGGAGAAGAAGATCAGATACTGCTTGGGTTGTGGAACTTGTCTAAGTGAGGGTGAATGTTTGCTAAAAGACGAAATGATCGAGCTTAGAGAAGAACTCAGAAAAGCCAACGCTCTAATTTTAGCTTCTCCTGTTTATTTTTTCAATGTTAGTGCACAGATGAAATGCTTTATAGACAGAATGGTGGCATTTGGGCATAGACCAAGGTTAAAGGGCTATGGTGGAGCTATTGTAAGCTATGCGGGCGTTGGAGATCCTGAGTTAGTTGCAAATTACCTTAGTAGAGTGTTAAAGACTTGGGGAATCTGGCCTGTGGGTTATGCAATAGGCTTCGGAGTTTTGCCAGGAGAGGTAAAAAGAGAAGATCTTGATAGAGCCAGAGATCTTGGAAAGAGAATTTCGAATGCATTCAAAGAGAATTTAAGACCAGAGATCAAAGAAGAGGACATCGTTTTACGAAATCAGTTAATAAAACTTATAACCAACTACAAAGAATACATGAAGGCAGATTACGAATTCTGGAAAAGCAAAATCTGAGCTCAGATACATCCAGTTGGCTTTGGCAATCCAGCAATTCTGCAGGCATCCTTAGCTGGACCCTGTGGGAAGAGCTTGTAGATATACTGTAGATCTACATGAGCTCCAAGATCTTTTTTAGCCTGTTTTACAAGCATTCTCACGGGTGGAGCAACACCATATTTTATATAATAGCTTCTAATATATCTTATGATCTTCCAATGCTCTTCAGTTAATTCGATTGGCTGTGAGTTGAAGCGAGGATCTTTAGCCAAGAAAACCGCAACCTCTTCATCCCAATTTTCCCAATCTTGCAGAAAACCATCCTCATCGAGTATAAACTTTTTCTCCTTTATCTTTAGCTCCATCATAGGATCACCAATCCGCATTTAACACTTCTAAATATATGCTTTACGATTTTAGTCAGAAACGTAATTTGAGTATATTGGCTTATTTTTCTGAATTTTGGGAGTTATTAGGCTATTTTTTCATATTATACGCAAATTATTGTAGTAATAATATGTTAAAACAAATTTAAAGAAATTCTTCAGAAAAAATCCCCTTCTTTTTCGTAAGTCTTCGACTACCGCAAAATGGGCAGTAAAGATTTGGAATATGCAATGGAGCGG
The DNA here is from genome assembly GCA_025058955.1 of Archaeoglobaceae archaeon. Classification (GTDB taxonomy): domain Archaea; phylum Halobacteriota; class Archaeoglobi; order Archaeoglobales; family Archaeoglobaceae; genus WYZ-LMO2. The sequence goes on from JANXDV010000022.1 coordinate 3,450, forward strand.
AATAGCTTGTTGTTCTCTTCACATCCAAATCGAATTCTGAGCCACATCTTGCGCAGTAGATGTTCTCGATCTTTGTCATGAAAAAAATTAGTCAGAAGCTTTAAATCTTTTTTCAAGGATTGCGGTTAGGAAGAATGCTGTGAAGGAGATTACGAGAACCCATATGCTTACTGGAATTCCAAAAGTTGCCTTTGTGTAGAGCATCACTATGGCTGTAGAAAATCCCGCTATGAGCGTTAAGCTTGCTGAAATTCTACCGCCAATGTTGTAATGGAAAATCCCCAAAATTAGCGGAAGCTGGCATAGAAGAATAGTTGAACTCATAACCGCTAAGTCAACAATGTATGCGGGTTTTTGAATTGCAAAAATTGCCACTGCAGAGGTTATTGCAACTACGAAAAGTCTACCCGCTAAAACGCTCCTATTCTTTAGCAGATCTCTTGAAAACATTGAGGAAAGTGTTAAAACTATGGAGTTTGCAGTCGTAATAGCTGCTGCAAATATGCTTAGAGCTATTGTAACCGCTAACCATTCAGGAATCATGTTTAAGAAAGTTGGTGTCACTTGATCCCTATTTCCAACCTTTGGGAATATTCCCTCCTCTGTAAGCAATCTAAGTTGAAGTCCAAGCAGAGTGACGAGAATCGTGTAAATCAAGCCGAAAATACCGAATAGTATCACCATTCTCCTCATACTCTTCTCATCTTTTGGAATGAAGAGTCTTTGCAAAACTTGAGGATTCGTTAAAGCGAAGAAGAACCATGGTAAGGTGTAGGAAACAAAAACAACTGGAGTCCAGAAGGAGTTTGGAACATAAAGAAGTTCGCCAAGTTTTGAAAATTGTGGATTGCTTGGAAGCATTGAAAAGGCATAAAATACCGCTATTATCGCCATCGATAGCATGAAGAGTCCAAAGATCGCATCAGTCCATGCAACACTTCTTAAACCACCAAGAAGAGCCCAAAGAGCGATTATTATTGCTGAAAGAATTACTCCTGATTCAAAGCTCATCGCATTGCCGAGCAAGAAGGATATGCCAACAAATTGAATTGATGTATAGGGAATCAGGGCAATTGCAACTACAATAGCCATGATCTTTGCAGTGAATTCACCATATCTGCTTGCAATGAGGTCTCCGGGAGTAATCAGTCCTTTTTCCTTACCCATTTTCCAGATCTTTGGAGCATAGTATGACAAAAGAAGCAATGTTCCGACAAGGTAGAAAAGCTCAAATCCAAGAGCTCCGACACCTGAAAGGTAAGTGAGTCCAACGAGACCAACCATCATGAAAGCGGAGTAAGTGGTTGCTGCATAAGTCAAAGCGGAAACGACACCGCTCACGTTTCTACCAGCGATGTAGTAGTCTTCATCTGTCAAAAGTTTCTTCTTTGCGAGAATTGCGATCAGAGTTCCTATTATTGCATAAAGCAGAAGTGCATAGAGCATCAACATTTTACCACCTCGAAAAAGCTATGTAGGCTAAATATATTGCGGAAACCAAGCTCCAATAGATATAAGTTGTTAAATCCGTGCTCTTTATTGCAATAAAAGGCACGCACATCACTAAAACCACTATCAACCCTTCTAACGCCTTCATCGAACAATCGTTCGATATTCGGTATAAAAGTTTATCGGTTTGATTTATTAATCTTTAAAAATCGAATTATCTTAAATGAGCTATACCGACAAGCTCTGAAATTCTGGAGTTGTTCATTCTCAAAAATGCCTCAAGACTTTCTTTTAAACTACAAAATATTCCCTTGCTATAGTAAACCGCTGAACCGATCTGCACCGCACTTGCACCCGCCATTATGAACTCGAGAACATCTTCAAAGGTTGTAATCCCACCACAACCAATGATTGGGATCTCAAGGGCTTTGTAAAGATCAAAAACGCACTTCAACGCTATTGGCTTTATACCTGGTCCACTTACTCCGCCGGTGAGATTGCTAAGAATGGGTTTTTTCGAAATGATGTCTATTTTCATTCCAGGAAGAGTATTTGATATTGCAACCGCATCCAATCCAACTTTTTCAAGTTCCTTAGAAAGCTTAACATAATCATGCATAGCGGAGATCTTTGCAATTATTGGCTTCTCTGTAATTTCTTTCATTGCCTTCACGAGCTCGCAAGAAAGCTCTATGTCTTTACCAATCTCCATTCCCGCACCTTTCACATGTGGACAACTCAAATTCAGCTCAAAAGCATCTGCAATTTCAAAAATTTCTGCAAGTTTAGAAAAGTCTTTGGGACTTTTTCCATAAAGACTCACGATTAGAGGGCAGGATTTGTTAAAATTCCTTAGTTCTTTTGCAAAAATCTCTGCGGGAGGAGATGCCAAACCGACAGCGTTTATCAAACCGCATTTCCAATTTATTACCGTTGGATTCTTATAGCCTTCTCTACCTTCAATGCTCACAGATTTAGTCACAACCGCTCCCGCAGTTTTGGCTATCTCGTTAAGAGAAGAAGAATAACTTCCAAGAATTCCACTTGCAAGTATCAACGGATTTTTGAGCTTAATACCGCAAAGATCGACTTCAAGCATAAGTGAAGGATTTTTGAGAAGTTATAAGTTTGTCGATGGAGAACGAAAGATTAATATAACTCTCCATATCTGTAGCAAAAAACAAAAAGGAGGGATAAGAATGGCAGAGAATTCGGTGTTTGTTGGAAACAAGCCTGTGATGAATTACGTGCTTGCGGTGTTGACGCAGTTTAACAGCGGTGCTTCGGAAGTTTCTGTGAAAGCTCGCGGTAGAGCAATAAGCAGAGCGGTAGATGTGGCAGAGATCGTCAGAAAGCGCTTTTTGCCAGATGTTGATGTTAAGGATATAAAGATCTCGACTGAGCAAGTTAGCAGTGAGCAAGGCACAGCTAATGTTTCTGCGATAGAGATCACGCTTTATAGAAAGTAAATTTTTATTTTATTATTTTGATGATTATTTTTGAAGTTCACGCTTTTGGGCATCCAAATATCACAGCGAAGCATCGAACCACATTACAGGTGACAAAAGAAGCAGAAATTTCGAAAAGAGCGGATTGCATAATTGGAGTTAAGGCGGATAAAAGCATATCTGAAATTCCAAATGAGGCTAAGATTGCACTGAAAAAGGGGCTAAAAGTTGAACTTGACATCCTTTTACCAGATCATGACATTAAGGAGACTTTGATAGGTTTTGGTGATGAAAGGCTAAGCTTTACGCATGAAGAAGACATCGTGATCAGAAAGAGCAAATTCGTTTGTGGTCGGACGCTGTTGATTAGAGCAAACAAGTCCGCAAGAGATTTGAAAAGAGAAATTTTAGACCTTTTAAAAGATAAAAAAACTGAACTAATCCTTCTTTTTAAGATTGAAGACCATTAAAGCAATTGCTGAAGCTATTAGCCCTGGAATCACTGAATAGGTGTAGTAAACTCTGTAGAAGTATAACTGCCAGACAATGCAAACAACAACCGCGATGATCATCGAAGCTATTACCGCATTTTTTCTAACTCTCTTTCCATACAACGTTGCGACCAGCGGGATTAAGAATGCGGATGTTATAACAGAGAAGCTGACACCTACAATTTCTACAATGATCCCTGGCGGATTTACTGCAAAAAGAAGTGGGATCAGGGCGAAAACTATGACCGCAAACCTCGTGAGCTTAAGAGCGGTAGAATCGTTAATTTTTCTAAAATTCTGCAGTAGATCCCTAACAAGGGCGGTTGCGGTTACATGAACGAGCGAGTTGATTGTTGACATCGCTGCAGCGATTATTGCTGTAAGTAGAAGAGCGTTAACGCCTAAGGGAAGCATTTTCATCGCTATATAAGGCACAACTCTGTCTACATCCTTCAAAAAGGAAGGAATTTCCTCTTTTGGAATAACAAGCCACCCAAATGGACCGATGCTGAAGACACAGATTGCAAAGATTCCTATGATGATTGGAGTTAAAACCATACCATATGCCAGAACACGCTGATCTTTGGCTGCGATGAACCTAATCACAAGCTGTGGACTCGATAGCTGGGCAATGCTGATTGCAAATGTTAAGCTGAGAACGAAGGGGATGATCATTCCAGCGTTCATGATCGGAGGAGGACCCATTTTTCCGATCTCAAAAGCTTCAGGTTTCACAGTTTTAAGCGCTGAAATTGCCTCCAATCCGCCCAGGTAGTAAAAGATCGAGGCGAATAATAAAATTGCGCCAAAGAACATTATAACTCCCTGAATTATATCCGTAGTTACAACCGCTCTGAATCCTCCGATTGCGGTGTAGATTGTAACGATGAGGGCTGTTATAAGAAGTGCTTCGACATAGCTTATCGAGAGCATCGTCTGTAGGAGATTTCCCGCTCCTTTGTATATTGAAACCATGTAGAACTCGAAGAAGAAGAGTATTACAAGAGCGCAGAGCACTTGCACTTCTTTTCCAAAAGTTTTGCCAAAGAGTTCTGGAATTGTTATAGCTCCGTGTTGATCCGCGAGCCTTTTCATCGGTGGTGCTATGAGGAGCCAAGCAAGGATTGCAAAGAGAATGTGGAAGAAGATGAGAAAGGCTGACCATTGAAAGCCGAGTAAGAAACCTGTGCCACCACCACCAAGAAATGCTGCGGTGCTGAAGTAGGTTGCGAAGAAGGAGAAGCTGACCGCAAAGGCTCCGAGCTTTTTGCCTGCAATGTAGAATTCAGGCAGATTTTTTGTTCTGCGATACTCGTAGAGCCCAATGGCTACCATTAAAATCAAATAGGCTATAAAAACTTCGAGAATCATAGCATTCTCCTCGCTTTTCTGTAAGCTATAACGAGTCCGACAAAGATCAGAAATACGGATGCTCCATAAACCGTTTCGATTATCATAACCTCACCAACCTCTTAGCTTTACCTTCAAACCTCTCAAGGCTTCCTTTACTAACAACAACAAGTTCGGGATTGATCCCTATAAATTCACGAAAGTCCCTCTTTAGGCTTGATAAAAGAGAGCTATCACCCTCAAAGAGAATTCTAACTTCTGAGCCAACTTCAATTTTATACTGCGTAATTCCATAGCTTGCCAAAATTCTTTCAACATCGCTTGGATAAAACTTGGCTCCGCTGTGTATGATCATGTCATCTGTCCTTCCTTTTATCCTTTTTAGCGTTAAATGCTCGATTCCACACTCACAGCGCTCCTTTGAGATTATTTCCGAAATTTCCCCACTTCTATACCTTATCAATGGCATCGCTTCTCTGTTTATTGCGGTGTAAACGACTTCTCCTTCTTCACCTTCTTCCAACGTTTCACCAGTCTTTGGATCAACAACTTCGACGATGTAGTTATCCTCCCACATGTGCAAGCCCTTACGCAGAGGACATTCAAAGCCAACAGTGCCCACCCCACCCATCTCTGTTAACCCAGGAATGTCATAGGTTCTTGCCTCAAAAAGCTCTTCGATTCTCTTTCTCATTTCATCACTCCAAGGTTCCGCTCCGAGGATCATCTTTTCAACAGGAAGCTCAGAAGGCTTGTAGCCAAGCTCTTCAGCAACCTCAGCAATCCTTAACGGATAACTTGCGGTTGCACAGAGCACAGTTGTAGAGAAATCGAGCATGAAACGAATCTGATTCCTTGTATTTCCTGCTCCAATTGGAATCACGAACGCATTTATTTCATCTGCTGCAAAGTGAAAGCCAAAGCCACCGTTCCACAAGCCAAATGCGGGAGTGATCTGGATCACATCTTTCGAAGAGATCTCAGCAAGTTGAAAAGCTCTCAGCATCATTTCCTTCCATTGCTCAACGTCTTTTCTCGTGTAGGGCACGATTACAGGTTGTCCTGTTGTTCCACCACTCATCTGAATCCGAACGATCTTTTCCTTAGGCACACAGCTCATCTTCAATGGGTAAGAGTTGCGGAGATCTTGTTTAGTTGTGAATGGAAGCTTGGAAATGGTCTCTGGTGTTATTCTGTCCAAATCTATTCCTTCAAAAAGCCTTCGGTAAAAAGAGCAATTCTCGTAAACGTATTTCAGTGTGTTTTTCAGCCTCTTTCTTTTTATTTCCTCGATCTCCTGCCTTTTCAAGTAAATGCCACTATTCACGCAAGAAGAGCATAATCCCGATATTTAAGCTTTTACCTTCTAAAAAGGATTATGCTTAAGCTTAGCAAAAACTCGAGATCGGGTTATAGGATTAGCATAGAATCCAAGCTTTTCGAGACCTTATCTACCGCATTCGTCTTTATCTCTCATAATTATTTATTTTGTCTTTTGCTAACAAAGCGTAAAGATTAAATAGTTCATGATGATGAGATAAGTGGTGATAAGGATGGCAAACATACCCGCAGAGCTTTCCGCTCTGCCTTTAGAGAGTCTTATAGGAAAGCCATTGGAGGCTGCGGTTAGAGCGCAGGCTTATGCAGCGATGACGACTGCGAGATTTGTGCGAGAAGTTGGATTGGATGATGATGGGAATGTTAAAAACATTACCTTTAAGTTCAAAAGAAAGACTATAGATCCGGAGAAATCGAAAGAGGGAGAGGGAAAGGAGATCATAGAAGAGGATGCTACACTGGAAGCACCTTTGTTAACAATTCTGCCAGTGCCGTTCATAAGAATCAAGGACATGACAATCCACTTCAAGTTCATAATAAAAACCACTGACGTGGATAAAACTCAGCACGACTTTTCCTCGTCAATCACTGCAAAAGCCGGATGGGGTTGGGGAGGAGTAAAGCTAAACGCAAGCTATGGATACAAGAGAGAGACGAGATCGCAGGTAGATAGAAGTGCAGAACTTGAAATCACAGTAAATGCTGTGCAAGATGAAATGCCTGAAGGACTAAGAACAGTTTTGAGCATTCTGAAAGAAGCGATGGTTCCCGCATCTTCTAAGTGATTCCATGCCTGATATTCCATTACGCCTCGAACAAATGATTTCGGCACCCCTAACTGCGATAATTCAAGCCCAGAAGGAATCTGCAACTGCTACTCTTCAATTTTTACTTTCTCAGTTGGAAGAAAAGGAAGAGGCGGGAAAGAGGAAAAAATTTCCAACTGCTCTTGAATTCAGCTACTCTCAAATTTTACAAGATCCTGAGACTGGAAAAATTGAACCAATTCCGATGAAGATTAGCATACCGATCCTAACTTTAATCCCAATCCCGTATATAAGCATTGATGAAGCGGAAATCGATTTCAAAGCGAAGATTGTTGCTACAAAGCAAGAAAAACAATTACCCGTTCTTTATGCGGTTTATGGGAGTAAAGTAAGTGTCGATTTGACTGCAGAGTTGAATGTGAAGATCAAGGCAAAAAGAGCGGATCTACCAGAGGGAGTAGCGAAGATGATCACCACATTGAGCAACTCGATCCCGGTGAGCAAGGATGAGGGAAAGTAGGGATATTATAAAAGTAGATCCAACAAAGATCCCAATCCCTGAGAAGCCGACAACTCCAATGGAGAAGCCAGTTGGAGAGAAGAAGCTAACATTGGGAGATATAACGAACAACATTGCCTTAGCGGTTTTGAAATCGAAAGCTATTCTCGACTCTGAAAGTGCAAAGGTGAAAAGGGAAGTCTACGAAAAAGACGAGATTCTGAAGAACATTCCTCTGACAACTTTTGAGATCACAGATGTTGAAGTTGAGCTGAAGTTTCTCGTTGGCGGTGTTGAAAAGGAAGATATTGTTATAAACGTAGATTCTGAACAGTTAACAAGAGCGCAGAATGCAGTTTCAAGCATTAAATTCAAGTTAACGAGCAAAAAGCTTTCGGAGTTCTTGATAGAAGGAAAAGAAAGAGTTATAAAATGATCAAGGAATCTCCAATTCTTTCAATTTTTCCTTCGTTGGCACCCCATTGATCCAACCACGTAGCTTGTAGTATTCTTCCTTCATCTTCTCAAAGCTCTCTTGATCAACAACTTGTCCTTTTGCTGCACCATCTTGCAAAGGCTCTGTGAATAATCTCTTTGGCAACGTGTCATCTTTACCATCGAAGCCGAATTTGCTCATCATCAACCTTTCAAGGTTGTAGATCCTTTCTCCAATTTTCATCAGCTGGGCTTCACTAATTTCCCATCCAGTGACTGCTGAGAGGAGCTTTGCATAGTCTCCAGCATTCAATGCAAATGTTGTGAATAGGCAGTTTACAGTGGAGTTGACAACAGAAGCGAAGTCTTGGAAGATCTTAACCCATTCCGCCTTTCCCTCGTATTTAAGCGGATCGATCTTCGTTGGAAAGCCCGTGATCTCTGGAGCTACAGTGTAGCCAGTTACATGGCATCCACCCCTGTTTGCGGTTGCGTAGTTCAGACCGATTCCCTTAATAGCCCTTGGATCGTAAGCAGGCATTTCTAAGCCTTTTACGCTCATAGAAAGTTCTGGAGCTCCAAATAGCTCTGCAAGCCTTTTACTGCCGAGGGCAAGATATTTCCCAAATCCCGCTTTATAAGCGGTTCTCCAAACCGCATCTACTAACGCTGAAGCATTACCAAAGGAAAGATCTAAGCCTTGCAAGTCTTCTTGCTTCACGTAACCCTTCTCATAGAGCTCCATTGCACAAGCTATTGTTGAGCCCATTGTTATAGTGTCCATTCCAAGTTCATCGCAGAGATGGTTTGCCTTTATGATCGCTTCAAGTTGCATCACCGCGGTGTCATTTCCAAGAGCCCATATGCTCTCATACTCAGGTCCTTCAGTGTTCAAAATTTTGAAGAACCCCTCCTTAACTTCCGTAGCCCTTCCACATCCAATGCTACATCCCCAACAAGCGACTCTTTTCCTTAAAAATTCCTTCGCAAGTCTTTCCCCGCTGATCTCGTCTGCTTTTTCATTGTAAGCCTTCTGCCAATTCTTAAATGGCAATCCGCCTGCGTTGTTGATCACATTCACGAGCACCGCGGTTCCATATCTTGCCAGCCCAGTGCCTGTTACTGGATTTGCCTTTACCTTATCCAAAGCTTCCTTTGAGGCTATTTTGAATTCTTCAGCCTTTACTGGTTCAGGCTTCTTTTTGCCAGAAACTGCAATAGCTTTCAGCTTTTTTGAACCCATCACCGCTCCAACTCCAGTTCTACCAGCTGCTCTATGCTCTTCATTCATGATCGAAGCGAAGTGGACAAGATTTTCTCCCGCTGGACCTATGCATGCAACACTTCCACCGTTAGCCAAGGCTTTAGTCGTGTCAAAAACATTCAATCCCCAGAGCTTCTTCGCACATTTGATTTCAGCTCCATCTTCGTTCACTTCGAGATAAACTGGATCCTCGCTTTTGCCTTCTACAACGATCGCATCATAGCCAGCAAATTTAATGAAAGGTCCAAACTTTCCACCACTGTTTGCAGAAGCAATACTTCCAGTAAGAGGACTCCTTAAAGCCATTACATGATATCTTCCAGACTCAGGAAATCCTGCAATGCCAGTTGCTGGACCAGTGGCAAAAATTAGCGTATTTTCCTCGCTAAAAGCGTCAAGATCCCTTGCGGAAATTCCAAGCTTCTCGTATTCAAGAAGGTAATCGTATAGAAGCCTTAAAGCATAACCCTTCCCTCCAAGGTATTTCTTAGCAATCTCCATGTCTGTCTTCTCTTCCTTTACACTCCTTTCACTCAAATTCACCTTCAGAATTTTTCCCATGTATCCCATAAGATCACCAAGGATCATTAGCATTTGAGAGGTTATATCACTTTCCATGAAAGATATGGAAAAATTTTAATTATGGGGGAATTAAAAATTCTCATGTTCGTAGCTCCAAGAATTGAGTTCGGAGAAAAAGCTCTTGAAAGCCTTAAAGCTGAGAAATACAATAGAGTGCTCGTTTTTACAGATAAAAATCTGAAAAAGCTTGGTTATCTCGAATTTCTGCTTCAAAATTTGAATGCGGAAAAAATAGAAGTCTTTGACGATATAGAAGGTGAGCCAGATACTAAGTTGGCGATAAAATGTTCTGAATTTGCCAAAAAGGTTGATCCTGAGCTGATCATAGCTCTTGGTGGTGGAAGCGTTATAGATCTGGCAAAATTTGCAAGAATTGGTATGGAAGTGAGCGTTGAGCCAAGAGAAGTGAGAGCAAAGACAAATCTTAAGGCTATGGGATTTAAAAGAAAAGCAAAGCTGATAACTGTGCCAACAACAAGTGGAAGTGGTGCGGACGCTACGCTGGCGGTGATGCTTAGGGAAGGAAATTCTAAGATCTCTGCAATAAATTTCGAGTTCATACCTGATATGACGATCCTTGACTATAGATTGGTTGAAAAGATG
>JANXDV010000023.1 GCA_025058955.1 Archaeoglobaceae archaeon
TGATGAATGCCCCTTTTAATCTCGATTACAGTATACTCTCCTTTGTCTTTCTTTTTGGCGAGTATATCTATGTAAGCTCCGACTTTGGTTCGATAATGTTTTCCATCATCGATGATCTCCAAATTAGGAAAAATCTTTTCAAAATTCTTACGAATCAGCTCTTCTATATGAATCTCCTCAACATAATCTAATGGCTTAGAAATCTCTTCTTCAGAGCTTTTCAATTCGTTCAGGACTTTTTTCAGCACATCTAAATCAAAATCAAGTAAAGCTTTTGTTCCAACTATTATTCTACTTAACTGGCGATCGAATATTTCTGCTATTTTTTCTTTATTAATCCCCCGAACCCTTTTATGAATTCTATCAATGAATTCCCACCAGATTTCAAAATCTCTTTCGATTTCTGAACTTTCAATGTATTTCAAGTTTCCTCTTTCCTTCAAAAATCTTCTTATCGCAATTATCTCTGAATCTTGTAACTTTAGAAATTCCTCGATATTCAGCAAAAGTAACTCTGGATACTTTGTTCTTTTTATCTTGTCCTTGATCGTTATCTTTGCGAGATAGTATTCCTTATCATCGCTTCTAATAAATTCCTCGCCTCTTTTCGAAAGCTTAAACTTTTTTCCAGGCGAAATCAATTTGTAATGCTTTAAGGCACAGAGTCTCTCCCAAACAGCATCGTAAAAATCTTTGGTTTTCATAACCATCTTCCAGAAGTCTTTTCAAGCAATTCATCTTCTTTACCCTCCTCTATTATCCTTAGAATCTCTTTAGCGATCTTCCATCGATCTTCTTCCTTAGTTTTTATTTCAAAACAGCCAAGTTTTTCGAGCTCGGTGATTAGATCAAATAGAATCTCCAAATCTCTCTTCGAACTCATTATTACAATCCATAATCCAAAAATATAAAAGTTTTTCCAATTAGGTATAATAAACAACTGATGCTTCAAAATCAGCGAATCCCAATTCGCTCTTTTATGATCTCCATCGCCTCTTTCTCTTTTTCACCACCACACTTCTCTATGATCTCATAGCACTCTCTAATCTTTTCCGCAAGTTTTGGATTCATTTTAAGCCTTGTTGCATAGATTAGAGCTTCAATTACCGCATTAAATCCTCTATTCACAGCTCTAAGCTCGTTACGAATTATTTTTCCATTTAAAAGTCTTAGATCCGCATAGAGTCCATTCAGCTTCACTTCAAACTCGCAATAAGCCAAGGAACCCTTGATCACAGGCGGACTTAGACTTTCAAAGAATTCTTCGCTGAGATCTTCGAATGTTGAGATAGCAAATATTATAGGATCTCTTATAATGTTAGCTATAAAAAAACTTCCTTTTTCCAAATTTTGTCTCGTATGCGAAGCGTAGAGCTTTGCTTTTGCATTAAGCCCATCTTCATTCTCCACTATGATCCCAATTGGAGCGGTGTTAAGCTTTTCTCCCTTTGTTATCACTATAACCTCATTTATCCCATTCCAGAGTCCGAAGTCCCTTAGCCTCAACCTTCCACCCCTCAAGAATTGCTAAATAGATCGAGCTTGCAACCAGATCTGCAATCGTTCCAGGATTTATTTTCTCGTTTATCAGTTTCTCATCGAGTTTTTTGAATTCCTCTAACTTTTTAGATTCAAAAGCTTTCTTAGCAAGATCCATTACCTCCCTTGCAACCTCATAACCTTTCTTGGCGATGATCAGCGTGTCAAGATGTTCAGACAATAGTTTGTGATATAGCAGAACTATTGTGGTGTTTGCATCAAATTCAGAGTTTAGAATGAAATTAGCACCTTCTTGGCTGATCAAATAGCCATTCAGAAGCTCTGAAGCGATCAAGTTTTCCTTAGGAGATAACTTCATCCATTCGTAAACATTGAGTCTCTCTTTTTTGATCTTCGCAATTGTGCTTTGATCATCCAATGAAAGTCTTTCTGCACTCAAAACTCTTGGCTTGCAAAGTTGAAAGGCTTTGAATATGTTTATAGAATCACGAAAATTCGTTCTTTTCAAAAATTCTAAAGCCTTTGCTCCAGCTTCAGCCAGATCTTTCGAATCCCATACCGCAACGAGTGGGAAGAGCAGTAAGAAGGCTCCGAAATGAACATTCGTTTTTACTCCAAATTCCATGCTTTTCTCGACCGCTTGGAGGATGTAAAGGCGTCTATTCTTTGCGGTTTTCAAAAAGAACGGAAAAGCTGATGCTGAAGATATGAGAAAATGCTCATATCTTAGATCTTCGAAATTGTGCTCTCTGTCAACGTTTCCAGATTTTGGATTTGCTGAAACTTCCAATAGTAGAGATAAAACCGCAGAAATTGCAGAATCTTCCGCAGTTTTTAGCATAAAAAATTTTGGATTTATTTCAGCTTTTCTTCAATTAGCTTGACGAAATTCTCGTAGCTTCTATATCCAGTAACCATCTCACCGTTTATGAAGAAGGTCGGTGTTCCAGTGACTCCGTAGCTTTGGGCATCCATAGCATCTTTTTCAACCTCACCTCTATATTTCTCCGAGTCAAGGCATTCTTTGAACTGCGCAACATTTAAGCCAAGGTCTTCTGCGTATTTGTAAAGTAACGTATCGTTCTGATACCACTCATTTTGTCTCTCAAACAGCAAGTAGTGGTATTCCCAGAACTTCCCCTGCTCTCTTGCACAATTCGCCGCCATCGCAGCTTTGTATGAAATGTTGCCATGCACTGGCAGATCTCTGAAAACAAGCTTTACAACATTGCCATAGTTCTCCATTAGCTTCTTCTCAACTTCTAAAGCAAATCTCGCGCAGTATGGGCATGCGTAATCTGAGAATTCTACAATTGTCACCTTCGGCTTCTCCGCACCGATCCATGGGTCGTCGTCTTCACTAACATTGATCTTTTCCCTTTCGAGGCTCATGAAATACTCTTCCAGAGCGAGCTTCTTGCCATCTGCGGATAAGTAGTATTTTGCGGTCGTTAAAGTTCCAGAACTGTCGTAAAATTCCAAATTCACAAGGTAGAATTCACCCGCGTAAGTGTAATTCTTCACTCTCACGCTAACATTTGGGAAGGACATTTTAACCTGCCTATTGATCTCTTCCACTGCTTTGGTTAAATTCTTTGAAAAATCCTGTGAAGGCTTTTCAGGAGTTGCTTGGAGTAAGCTCAATGCAAAGAAGCACACAACAAAGCCCAGCACAAGTCCCGCAACAAACATCGAAAGCTCTTTTACATTTTTCATACGGTTAATCGGAGAAGCTCCATATATACTTTATTCACCTTCAATACATTTTTTCTTTTAAATAAATAAAAGTTATTTAATGAATCTTTCCAGTCTTCTCAAAAACTCCGCTATTCTCTCTCTCGAAGTTGCATAGCTCAGCCTTACCCACTCGTTAAAGGCTATGCCAAAAGCGGAGCCAGGAGTTAAGGCTACATACTCTTTCTGGAGAAACTCCTCGCAGAACTTATCTCCATCTCTTTCGACATTCATGAAGATATAAAAAGCGCCTTTTGGCGGAGCGTAGCGAATGCCAAGCTCATCCAATTTGTCCATGATCAGATCTCTTCGAGCCTTAAATTCCGCAACCATTTGCTTTATAAAGCTTTCATCACTCTTAAGTGCTTCCAAGCCCGCATATTGCACAAAAGAGGTTGGATGGCTTACAGAATGGGATTGCATCACGTTCATCTTCTCAATGATCCACTTTGGTGCTACCGCGTAACCAAGACGCCACCCAGTCATCGAGTAAGTCTTTGAGAAACCGTTTATAGTTATTGTTCTCTCAAACATTCCTTCAAAGCTGGCAAGACTGTAGTGCTTACCTTCAAAGATGATCTTTTCATAGATCTCATCCGACATCACGAGCAAGTCTTTATCTACCGCAAGATCTCTAACTTTTTTGAGAAATTCCTTGCTGTAAACAACGCCAAGCGGATTGCTTGGAGTATTGATAACGATCATCTTCGTCCTTGAGCTCAAATAATCCTCAATCGGAGCGTCGCTGAATTCTTCGTTATGTGGAACCCAGATCGGTTTTCCACCCGCCATGAGAACACAAGCCTCGTAGCTAACCCATGAAGGATCGAGGAGGATTACTTCATCACCTTCCTCGATTAAGCACATCATCGCCTCGAAGATCGCATACTTTGCACCAGGTGTGACGATCACATTGTCAGCGGTTGCTTGAACACCATTTTCTCTTTTCATCTTCTCCGCAATCGCCGTCAAAAGCTCAGGTATGCCCTTTGTTGGGGTATAGAACACTTTTCCTTCGTTCATAGCTTTGTATGCAGAATCGATGATCCTTTGAGGAGTTTTGAAATCTGGTTCGCCAACGCTCATGTCCACAACATCTTTTCCTTCCTTCGCGAGCTGTTTAGCAATTGAAGAGATCTTAAGCGTTGCGGAAGGCTTTACCGCATCAATTCTTTTAGCTACCTTCATATTCTCTCAACCTCTTCACAAGCTTAACCGCAGCTTCAACCGCACGCTTTGCATAATCCACTCTTTCAGCAGCAGCCACTCTGCCCATACCTGGACCACTTATGCCCAAGGTTACAGGTTTGCCGTATTCGATGCTGAGATCAACGATCTTCCTCGAAGCATGCTGAGCAACGATCTCATCATGCTCTGTCTCACCTTCGATCACACAACCTATTGCAACAACCGCATCAACCTTACCTTTTTCAAGCATCTTTTTAATTGCTATCGGGATATCAAAAGTTCCGGGAACTCTTATAATTTCGCTAACTTCTGCACCAAGGAATTCCGCATGCTCCTTTGCAAGGATCTCCATCATGTATGTGATATCTCTGTTGAACTCTGAAACCACGAATCCAAGTTTTATTTTTTGGCTCATGCTTTAAGCTCTGCATGGGTTTTTAATACTTGTCGGAAATTTGTTTCATGGTTTGAAAAGATCCTTAGGAAAATGTGGCTTTTATAGTTTTTAAAAAGATTTTGAGCTTTGCAAAGGATGTTTATTAAGCTCAATGAATTTAAAAGTGAGAAGTGAGATAAAAATGCGCGATCGTAAGGCTTAAAGGCGTTGAATAAAAATTAAGGTTCTTTGAGGTTCTTAATTCTTTTATCCCATTTCAGATGCCTTCTTCAGGAAACTATATGGGTCTAATTGTATACTATTTTAAGTATTTAATTTTAAATCCTAATGTGCTTTAAAACAGCCCGAATTCGGTTTGGGTGAGTAATAATTAACTTCTCAGCATACCACTTGCAAAGGCAATAGAAAAGTTTAAATACTCTAATAATACCAAGTTGATCGGTGCGAGGAGATGTTCGAGACATCTGAATTGGAATTGGTTGGATATAAACAGAGTTCTGGAAGAGCGGGCGGGTTAAATCTGGCTTCTGAGAACAGATTTCTGCCAAAAAAGGTCTTCTTTACCTCGGGTGTTGGAAGACATAGAGATGCACTTGTTAGCTTTGAACTTGCCTTGAGAGATGCGGGAATCGAAAAGTTCAACCTCGTTACTGTAAGTAGCATTTATCCGCCTGGATGCGAGATTATTGCAAGGGAAGACGGCTTGAAAGAGCTATTTCCAGGGCAGATCGTTTTCTGCGTTATGTCGAGAATGACGAGCTGTGAGAAAGGAAAGAAGATCTTTGCAAGCGTTGGAGCTGCAATTCCTGACACTCCACTGCTGAATGGCTACCTTACAGAGTATCACGGCTACTGCAATGGCGAAGAAGGGAAACATGCTGAAGAGATGGCAGCTTATATGCTTAGAACAGCTTTTGATATTGAGCCAGCTAAAACCTTCAACATTACCGCTACTGCGGAGGTTGAAGAATACACAACAGTAGTCGCAGCTGCGGTTTTTGTGATCTAAATGGAGCATACATCTCCTATTGAAGTTAAAAATAGAAATTTTGCAGAACTTTTGCATTCAATGGCTAAAACTGGTTTTCAGGGAAGAAGACTTGGAATAGCCTTTGAAGTTTGGCTTGAAATGCTGAAAGAGGAGCGCATCACAATTTTTATGGGACTCGCTGGAGCGATGGTTCCAGCGGGGATGAGAAAAATTATTTCTTGGATGATCAGAAATAGGTTTATCGATGTGCTCGTCTCAACTGGAGCGAATCTATTCCACGATCTTCATGAAGCTCTGGGCTTTAAGCACTACTTAGGCAGTGATGCGGTGAACGATGAAGAGCTTTATAGAGAAGGCATAGATCGAATATACGACATATTTGCCCATGAAAAGGAATTCAACAAGCTCGATTTTCTAATATCTGAAATTTTCTCAGAATCAGAAGGTGTTTTTAGCTCAAGAGAGATCATAGAGAGAATAGCAGAGAGGATCAGAAAAGAAGCCAAAGAGGATTCGATCGTGATCTCCGCATATGAGGAAGGGGTTCCAATCTTCTGTCCAGCAATAGCGGACAGCTCCATAGGAATTGGTGCTTCTTTGGCGAAGAAGAGATGCGTTGTTGACACGATTAAAGACGTTGAAGAGTTGACGGAGATCGTTGCAAAGTCTGAGAAAACAGGGGTTATTTACATTGGCGGAGGAGTGCCTAAGAACTTCATCCAACAAACTGAAGTCGTTGCAAGGCTTAAGGGCTATGAAGTTGATGGACATGATTATGCGATCCAGCTAACCACAGACTCCCCATACTTCGGTGGCTTAAGTGGTTGCACTTTCGAAGAAGGCATAAGCTGGGGTAAGATCAATGAGAAGAGCAGAAAAGTTCAGGTTTTCGTCGACGCAACAATCGCTTTGCCAATCCTTGCTCATGGTCTCATAGAGGCTAAAAGGAGAAACTTTCCTGTGTTCAAATTTGGAGAAGAAGTTGAAGTTAGGTTCCAAAAGACTTAGACTTTTTCAAACTTTCCTCGATAGCCTTTTCTACAGCTTTTTTATGTGCATTCGCAGCCTTATGAATTCCCCCTTGCAAACCTCTTGAAGCTATACAAGGGAAGATCTGCGTGTAATAGCCTGCTTTCGCTGGAGCTTCTTCAATTCTCAACCCTTTGATCTTTTCTGCAACGTAATAAGTTGATCCGCAGAAAGAAGATCTCTTTACCTTCACTTCTTTTATCACTCCATTTTCAACCTCTATCTCGAATTCTGGACTTCCGAAGAGTTTGAAAAAATCCGAGTCCTCGAGCTTTGGAGTTGTGCAACAGATCTCTTCCCAGAAAACTTTCACACCAAATTTCTCTCCTTCTTCTTTTAGCTGTTTATAAGAGCCACTCTTAGCCCCACCGGAAATAACTACAATTCTCACACCCCTTTCTGAAGCTTGTCTTATGAGTTCAAGGTTTAGATCGGGATGGAGCAAATAGGAAACGACGAGATCTGGCTTGAAATCCGTAGGCAAATTCAAAAATTCCCTTGGATTTTCGATTAGCATTGGAAGTTCTTTTTCTACTTCATAAACTTTAACTTCAAAAAATTTCGAAAAGAGATCTATTGCCCTTCTGTTCTTTCCCCTCCTAACAACAACTCCTACCTGCATAACCTTTCTATTTCCGCTTTTATCTTCTTGAATGGTTCTAAATCGCAAATCCTGTAAGGTGGAATGTTGCTAATATCTGCTTTTATGAAGCATTCGTTAAATGGAACTTTTCCAAGTATAGGGTGTTTAATTCGCTCAATCAGCCTTTTTGCTTCCTCAGATTCAATGAATTTATTCACAATCACCGCTATTTTCTCGATTCCTATGTCTTTTGCGAGCTCTTCAATTCTTCCAAGCGTTTCAAGAGCTCTACTTCCAGGTTCAACAACTGCGATGAGCAGATCCACTCCTTTAGCAGTCCCTCTGCCAAGATGTTCAATTCCCGCCTCCATGTCGAGAATTAGAACGTCTTTTTCTCTAAAAATTGCATGCCTTAGAATTGCTCTCAAAAAAGCGTTTTCAGGACAGAAACAACCTTCTCCGCCTTTTTCGATTGTTCCAAGCACAAGAACTCTAACACCATCTTCGTTATAAACTGAATAAGCTTCAAATATATCATCAACCTTCGGATTGAGCTTGTAAGTCCCCAAAGGTCCAACAACACGCTCTTCTATTAGATCCTTCAACTCTGAGAGTGGTTTCAATTTTGTCTTTATTCCAAGAGCGGAAGGGAGATTCATTGCGGTATCGCAATCGATTGCGGTAACCTTGTAACCATCTTTGGCAAATAAATGCGCAAGGATCGCAGAGAGAGTGGTTTTTCCAACTCCTCCTTTACCTGAAATTGCTAATTTCATGGAGTTAAAGTCTAAAAGAAGTATAAAAAGCTTTTAGTTTTACATGATGACAATCGTGAGAATGGATAAATTTTAAATATTCGATCGATTAAAGATACTCAATGCCCAATAGCACGGAGATCTATTCAAAACTTGGAACAGGTTTTTGTATAGTAAAAGAGGGCAAAATTTTGGAAATTTATTTGCTGGACAATTCCGAGATTCAAAAGATTGAAAAATTGACAAAAATAACTATGACGCTTCCAGAAGACTTTGAAGCGGGTGTTTTGGAGCTGGACATAAAAAACAGATTCGGAGTGATTAAAATGGAGGACAAATTTGTTTTATTCCCCGCTAAGAGTGACAACGTTGGAGAAATTCTCAGGAAGAAAGGTGTCTTGTATGAGGCATAAATTTTACGTTTTAGAGAGTGATGAAAAAATTACCAAAGATGGAATTGAGGATCTGGAGCTATTTAAGAGACTAAAAGAAGCTGAAGTGAAAAAAGCGATTCTTTTAGGAAAAGAAAATGCAATATACTTTGAAACGTTTGAAAAAAAGTTTGTAATGGTCGGTATAGAAAGAAATCTCGCTGGATCCGCAAGATTGATTGCAAGAAAACTTGTCTTTGAAAGTGGAAAAAAGATCGATCTTAGCTCGATTGAAGAAGCATTCGAGTTTGCAAAGAAAGTTGAGAGTGCAGATCTGGATGAATTGGCAAAATTAAGGTGATCGGAATGTTGTATGAAGTTCTGAGCATCTTGTTTGGATTTGGGATCGGGTTTATAGTTACTTGGAGATTTGTAGAAATAGGGGTTAGAAGAGAAGAAGAGAAGATTGGAGAAGCAAGGAAGATCAAGATGGCAGAAGTTGCTGGGAAAATTGAAAGTGCGGTTGAAGCATTACCAGAGAAACTACCTTCGAGCTTAGACGAACTCTTGAAATACATAAGTGGAAAATACATGCTCTCAGAGGTTACACTTTTAACTCCCGATGGTTTGCCGATCGCCTCGAACAGTTCTACACCTGAGGAAGATACCGCAAATGCTCCAGAATTTATAAAAGTGGCAAATCAACTTCTTAACTCTGACAGAATCGTGCTTGCTGGAGGAGACAATAGAATTGTAGTGTTACAGATTAATCCTGATGTTTTGCTATATGCAAAAGTTGCAAGGGAATTATCTCGACCCGAACTGGAGAAATTGAGAGGTGAAGTTAATAAGATCTTGGAGGAGTTGATATGATCGCCACATTATTATTTTCAATTTTGATCCTCTCAGTTAGCGTCGGTGAAAACGTAACGATCTCTGTAAATGAGCGTTCGATACTTAAAGCAGAGGATCCATGTATGTATTTTAGAGAGACCATGAGCAGTGTAGCGGAAGTTGAACCAGGTGTATATACTCTTCAGATTGGACTGAATTGCTCTGAAGGAATAAAAGTAGTCTCTGCAAATGGAAATAGAATTGCTGCGGTCTCTATTTCTCCAGCTAAATCAGAAGTAATCCAGAAATACGCATTTTACCTTGAAAGGGAACTTAGGGGTGCGGGAGTAAAATATAGCAAGCTTTTTGAGGAGCTGAATAAGACTTTAAAGAAGGTGAAAGATCTTGAAGAGGAGAACTTGAAGCTTAAAACCGATAAAACCGCACTTGAAACTGAATTAAGGAGTGTAAAAGAGAGTTACGAATTGCTACAGAGCAGATACAACACTTTGACCCAAAATCTTGAAAGTGAGAGAGGAAAGATCTCCCAGATGGAGATCGAGCTCAAAAGCTTGTCAGCACAAACCGCAACTTATAGGACTACAACGCTCTTTCTGATCTCGATCTTCATCGGTTCTTTCACTGCAACGGTAATGATGTTGCGAAGACGCTAAGGAGAAAAAATTTCATCTGAATTTGTTGTAAAATTTTTTCCAAAGCTTGTGTGTAGAATAAAGCGGTAGCTTAAATCAGTTTTCCCTCCTTTAAAAGCATCTCCATAACTTGCGTCAACGATCTCGCCAACAAAGAAAGTGTGATCTCCTACCTCTACTTCCTTAACCACTTTACACTCCAAATTTGCCTGACATTCTTTTATCGAGGGGACTTTAACTTTCCGAGACTTTATAAGTGTTAATTTAAGCTTTGAAAGCTTTTCTTCATTCGTCCCACTTATGGTTCCAGCGATCCAAACGTCCTTTAGAAGTTCAATCGTTGGAACCGCCACTACAAACTCTTTAAACTCTTTTATAAGCTTGTTCGTATATCTTTTATGCCCTACGGAAACACCAAGAAGTTTTGGTTCGAATGATAAAGGCACCACCCAATCAGCAGTCATCACATTCGGTTTTTCAACTCCAGAAACGATCAGATAAGTTCTTAAAGGATAAAGAAGTTCAAGCATACTTCTCCCTCTTTTCATTTATCAATGATATAAAATCTTCTGGTGAATCTAATGATTCTAATTCTTCTTTTAACACAAAAACAACCGAATTAACTCTTTTCTTGAGATCTCTCTCAGTTATATATGCAGCGTCCGCTTTCACTATTTGAGAGACTTTGCCTATAAGTCGAGCCCTTTTTTCTATTTCTCGAACTTGTTTTAGCCCCATTATTACCTCATTCTCCTCAAATTTCGAAATTGCATCAAATGGTGTATGCTTCACTGTGTAAACGTTCATTCCAATCTCTCTTAATTTTCCAATTATTTCATCCTCTTCCTCATCACTTGGCTCTATATTCTCCTCTTTTTCGTGAATAAACTCCGAGAAGTTGATCTTTTTCACGACATCTCCAAAAACTTCTTCAATCTTTAGCGCAACCTCAACACTTGCATCCGTTCCTTCCTCATAATTCCTAACTGTTCTCTTGGAAACCCCCAGTCTTTTAGCAGCATCTCCAATGCTTATTCCCATCGCCTCTCTTGCCTTTCGGAATTTCTCAGCGTTGATCTTCACGTAGTAACCACCTGGAGCGGAATAGATGTATGGAAGCTCCCCTTGGAGGTAATCATAGAATGTTGCAAGGTTGATGACTGGCAGATTGTATCTCGTGTAGACAACTCTTCTCTCAAGAAAGTCGAACTTGAATCTCTCCCCAATTACAATAGCGGTAGCATTCAAAAGCCTTGCAATCTTTTTCATCTCTTCTGCGGTCTCCATTTTTAGAGAATCAACGTTGTAAAGAACTTTTATTAGGAGAATTTGTTTGTCTTTTCTGGCTATTAGATCGAAGCATCTTGGCTTAGTATCAACTAACTCAAGTAACTCATAGCCTTCCCTTCTCAAAAGCCTTATTACATTGCTAAGCAGTAGAGACTGCATTTTATCAATACTTGTAGGAAGTAGTATATAAAAATTTTCGAAAGCAAAAAGTATTTTTATGCTCAGCAAATTCTTTTTATGCTTACAGAATACGCTTCCAAGATCTTGAACTCATTCGATGAACTCAGCAAGTTTCTGAAGAAAGAAAATGGAACTCTTGTGGTTGAAGATGATCCTTTAAAAGTAGTTATAACGAGAGAGAGAATAGAATTCTATGTTGATGGAGAATTCCACGGATTTGTAAGCGATAGCAAAGAAGAGTTGAGTGAAGTTGTGAGTGAAGAGGCAAAGCTCTGGCTTCAGGCTTTGGCAAATCTACATTTCAAAAGGTTTAGCCTGAGGAGATGATTATGGAATTTCCACCTTTTCGTCCACCAAGTGAAGCTCACAGCTATCTCATACGTGTTGTCAGAGGATGCAACTGGAACAAATGTCTATTTTGCTCGATGTATAAAGCTATAGATTTTGAGCAGAGACCCAAAGAAGATATTCTTAAAGATATAGATGAGATTCCAAGGTATTTTCCAAAATCTAAGTCCGCATTCCTTGGCGATTCAAATCCGTTAATTCATAAGGACATCGTTGAAATTGTCCGATACTTAAAGCTAAGAAGACCCGAAGTGGAAAGAATTACCGCTTATGCAAGGATAAAGACGATTGCAAACATGCCTGAGGAGAAGCTGAGGGATTTGAAATCTGCAGGGCTTACAAGACTTCACATGGGACTTGAAAGCGGTGATGATGAAATTCTAAGGCTTGTTCAGAAAGGAATAACTGCAGAGGATGCAATTAAGGCTGGAAAAAAGGCTGGAAAGTTTTTTGAAACAACCTACTACGTCATCACAGGCTTAGGTGGAGTGGAAAGGAGTGAAAAGCATGCGAAAAATACTGCGAGAGTTATAAATGAGGCTAAACCTACATTTGTAAGAATCAGAAATCTCACGATAACGAATCCAGAAATGGAAGGAGTTGTGAAATTGCTCAATGCGGAAGAACAGCTTGAAGAGTTGAGAAATTTGCTTGAAGGTATAAAAGTTGAAACTTACTTCACTTGCGACCACATTTCGAATTACCTTTTCACAAACCGAGGAGCAATTTTCACAGGAGTTCATGGAAAGCTCCCAGAGGAGAAAGAAGATATGCTTAAGATCATAGAAGATACGCTTGAAACAGTCAAAGCTCTGAAAAAGTCTGGGGTGGAGGTTTTTACGAGCAACGATATGTTCAGATTCGGTTTTATTTCTCTATAACTTAAATTTTATAAAAATCATTTCCAAAGCAGTGTCAGAATCTGTCGAATTCAAAGCCAACGAATTCTCTGGTTTATCCAGCTTCATTGGAAATTGTTTGCAATTTGAGAAAACCTTGACTACGCTTACAATCTTCCCGCTAACGGAATGCTTTTCCCTCTTCATATCTATTCTTCAGTATATTTTGAGTAAAATATTCTTCGGGAGTAGAAGAGGATGATTAGACACCTATCATCAGAAACCCACATTTGCACAGCTAAATGAAATTCAAAACTTACAACTCTTGATGTCCACCTCAACCACTTCTCCTCTTGGCTCAGCCTCCTTAAAAATTTGCCCCTCGAATCTATAAACTTCCGCCCCAGTAAGCCAGCAGTCTGGCGATAGCCCAGCTTTCATGCAAGTTTGGCTTAAAAACTCCTCCGCATCGAAGCCAAACTCAACCGCAACCTGTGGTAAAAGAAGACCTGAAAAAAGTCCTTTTTTTACCATTAACCCATGTTTTCCAATTTCCACAAATTTTGGAAGATCTTGAGGTTTCGCTTTGATCTTT
>JANXDV010000024.1 GCA_025058955.1 Archaeoglobaceae archaeon
GAAAAATAAAGGCGAGCATAAAGCCTCAGTATATCGAGATGATTCCAAAGGCTTTTAAAGGCACCACAAGGGATCTGCTTAAGAAATTCGATGAAAGAGGAATCTTTGATGAAGTGGTTGACAAGCTAAATCTTAGAGCATTTTTGGATCGAAATCTTGAAAATCTAAGCGGTGGAGAATTGCAACGAGTGGCGATTGCCGTCTGCTACATGCGAGAAGCGGAATTTTACTTCTTCGATGAAATTACACCTTATTTAGACATATACCAGCGAAAGACTGTTGCGAACGTGATCAGGGAGCTTTCGAAGGACAAGACTGTGATGATCGTAGAGCATGATCTTGCGATCCTCGACATGCTTGCAGATTTCGTGCACGTAACCTATGGTCTTCCAGGAGTATATGGTATTGTCACAAATCCTAAATCTGCGAGAGTTGGTATAAATCAGTATCTGAGCGGTTACTTAGCTGAGGAAAATATTAGAATAAGGGAGAGGAGAATAGAGTTCGAGATTCTTCAGCCAAGGGAGAGCGTGTCTGAAAAAGTTCTTCTTGAATACCCAAGTTTCAGAAAAACCTTAAACGGATTTAAGCTCGCAGTTGAGAAGGGAGATATAAGGATTGGAGAGGTCCTTGGTGTAGTGGGAGCAAATGCTACTGGAAAGTCCACTTTTGTAAAAGTTCTTGCTGGGGTGCTTGAAGATGATGAGAAAAAGATCGATCTGAACGTCAAAGTTAGCTATAAGCCACAGTATGTTAAAGCAGATGTTGATGAGAGTGTAGAGGTTTTTCTACGCAAAATAAATCAAAATATATACTCCTCCTACATAAAAACTGAATTTCTGAAACCATTGCAGATCGAAGAGCTCATGGATAGGAATTTGCAAGATCTAAGCGGTGGAGAACTGCAAAGAGTTGCAATAGTTGCTTGTCTTTTGAGAGATGCGGATCTATACTTGCTTGATGAGCCGACCGCTCATTTAGATGTGGAGCAAAGAAGCGAAACCGCTCGTTTGATCAGACGTTTTGCTCTGAACAATTCAAAGAGTGTGCTTGTAGTTGATCATGACATCTACTTCATCGACATGGTAAGCGATAGGCTCATGCTTTTCGAAGGAGAGCCTGGAAAAGAAGGATTTGCGAGAAAAGCTAAAGGGATGAGAGAAGGGATGAATGCGTTTCTTTCAAAGCTTGGAATAACATTCAGAAGAGATGAGGAGACAAAGAGACCAAGAGTTAATAAGCTTGACTCAAGGCTCGACAGAGAGCAGAAGAGAGCGGGCGAGTATTACTATTACCTCTGACCAAATTTCTGATAATCGTGGTAGTAAGCGTCGATCTCATCGTAAAGTTTAAGCATTTTCGCGATCTCCACAGCGATTATATGAGCACATGGCTCTCTTCCCTTGAGCTTAAGCTGAAAATCTGGGCATGAGCAGAAGAATTCCTCGACAATGTATTCATTTCTGCCTACAACGACGAAGAAGTCCTTATACTTCTTTACCCTTCTCTGCGAGACGTAAAAATAGGCTTTCTCTCCTCTTTTTCCGTAGTTCAGAAATAGAGCCTTATATAGCTCATAGCCCAAGCCTTTTTGCAATGCCAAGATAACTTCATTCGTCAGCCTCATCTTCCTGCGTTTCTTCGCTTGCGTCAATCCTTGAAAGCTCAACAACCATGTTTATCGCATCAATTCCATCGATCCAGCTAAGGATTAAGGAGTCATCGGGCAAGTTTAGATCTGGAAGCTTTTCACCCTTTATAACCTTCGCTCCCGCTCTTGCAATTGCATCAAAAGCTAAATCCAACTTTCCGCTCTTTTCATTCTCAACCGCTTCTTTTATCAGATCTTTAATGCTTTTCTTGCTGAATTTCCCTTCAAGATAATACTTAAAGGATTCTAAGCTTGCCTTTATCGCTTCAACGGTTAGCATGAAAATGTCTGCCTTAAGCTCGGAATTGAAAACATATTTTTTACTGAAGAGAGATAAAATCTTATCAAATTCTTTTAAAGCATCCGCCTTCTTGATTTCACGATCTTTGACCGCATTCAGGATGCTAAAACATGCGATGATCACGTCTTCAAGCATTTGATCGAAAACAACCAATGAGCCTGGATCTTCCTCGCTAACATTGCTTTCCTCGATCTTATTTATCCAATTCTGAATCCTTGACTCTGGGTAGAAGTCCATGCGAGAAGTTTTTAAAGAAAAATATAAGGGTTTCTACTTCGAGTCCTCAACGCCCTTTTCGGTGATCTTAAAAACGACTTCTGCTTCTGGAAGATGCGGAGAATCTACAAGTCGGGCAATTCTGAGTTCTCCTTTGCTCTTTTTTAGATAGACTCTGTAAGTTGCGGTATGAGCTACAATATGCCCCCCTACGGGCTTTGTAGGATCTCCGAACAATATATCTGGTCGAGCCATTACTTGATTAGTCACCACAATTGCAGCGTTGAAAAGCTCCCCAAATTTCATCAAGTCATGCATGTGTCTGTTTAACTTTTGCTGTCGATCTGCAAGTGTTCCCCTGCCAACGTATTCCGCTCTGAAATGGGATGTCAGCGAGTCTACGATCAGCAATCTAACTTGCTTTCCTTCCTTCTTCAACTTCTCCGCAAGCTCCTTTGCATTGTCAACCAACAGCATTTGGTGATTCGAATTGTAAGCTTGAGCTACAAAGATGTTCTTAAGCACTTCATTTGGATCAAGATTCTTTGCGGTTGCCATCTGAATTATTCTCTCTGGTCTAAAGGTATTTTCCGTGTCGATCACTATTGCACAGCCATCTAAGCCCCCCTCTTCTTCAGAGAGTTGAACATTCACCGCAAGCTGGTGGCATAGCTGAGTTTTACCACTCCCGAATTCTCCAAAAAGCTCTGTAATCGCTTGAGTTTCAATTCCACCGCCAAAAAGGTTGTCAAGCTCTTTGCTTCCTGTTTTAATCTTTCGAACGTTCTTTCTCTTTTCCAGCACTTTGTCACCGCTTTCAAAGCCACCAATGCTTGCCATTTTTCTTGCATGTTGTATGATCTTCTGAGCACTCGATTCACTTATTCCTCCTATTGCGGAAAGCTCAGCTGGAGATGCGATTGCTATTGCCTCAATACTTGTAAAACCAGCTTCTCTGAGCTTTTTTGCAGTCTCTGGACCTACTCCGGGTATTTCCTCCAGATCAATAAACTCTTCTGTCATCGCCATAAACTCATCGCAAATGAGTTAAACTTTTTGCTGTCCAACTAAATAAAATAAAAAATTGATCACTTTTTCACTCGATCAAAGAATGGATTCTTGCCTTCAACCGCTATTGGAATTGCAAATGCTATGTCGGATTCTGTTAATCCAAGCTTTTTCACTGCTAAGGCAATCCTATACATTATCCTTGTATCAACTCCGATTATTGCGGAAAGCTTTACCGCTGAGCCTAAAGCAATTCCAAGATCTACGAGCTTGAAAGCACAATTTGGTCCTTTGAATTTCACTTCAATTCTTTTAGCCTTATCAAACTCTGAGCAGTTTTTGAATCCACATCCTCCACAATTTACTCCCAAAGATTTTCCTCCTTTTAAACCGATCAATAAAACCCCTTTAGCTTTTCTTAAACTGTCCGCATCTCTTTTGAAGTTCTCATCCTCTTCAGCGAATTCCTCCATCTTCTTCGCAATCTTTTCAATCTCTTCTCTGCCAAAATAAAGGATCTCGAGATCATCGATGCCTTTAGACTTCGGAGCGGTTCTTGCAGATTCCGCCATTAAGTATGCAGAAATTTTAACCGCTTCATCCGCAAAATCCCTCTCGTTTTGCACCATGTAAAATATTGGCAGAAGATTAATTTTACGCTAAACTTCCAATTCTATAACCCGGAGTAACGTTGATCAGACTTTTTAGCCATTCAGAATTCATAAGCTCTTTCAGTCGCTCAATCGCGGATTTCTTCCTATTCTTCAATGCATAGCATTCGTATGGCTCCCATGTCAAATGAAAGAATTTTAAATTGAATTTTCTTGCTGAAGATCCGAGCAAAACTCCTGCATCGAAATTCGAGCTGTAGATCTGTTTAGCTACTTCATCATGGGTATAAAATTCGCTCTCATAGCCTTGAACATTTTCAAGTCCAATTTTCAGCCTTCTTGAATACTCAAAAAGAAGTTGCTCAAAGAAGATCCTACTCCCAGAGCCCCTATTTCTGTTTGCAATCTTTAGATTTCCTTTGAGAATTTCAGCGATCAACTCTTCTAAGCTCTCAAAATTCAAGTCTCTTCTGTAAGCTATTACAAGCTCTCTTTCAAATGCTCCGATCTTTTCAACCTCATTCTTTAGCCAAAATCTTTCGAGAAAACTGGAATTGTAGCCATTTTTTGGATCGTAGAGGTGAATACAAGCCACGTCTACTTCTCTCAAGCTCAACATCGCTAAAGCCATGCCAGAGCCAATGCAAAGGCTTTTAACGTTGAATTCTTCACTTAACTTTTCAAGAATTGCTGAGAAAACATGATCGTGGCTGTGGGCAATCACAAGATCTGTCTTTTCCGAGATCTTTTGCATTCTACCAATCAATCCCGCTTCTTCAAGTTTTGAAATCGAATCTTCATAGATCTCGAGCAACTTTTTACCAAATTCAGTTAATTCCGCCTTTCCCCGCTCTTTACCACCTTTCTTCGTTTCCACTATTTTTCTACCAGTTAAACGTTCTAACTTGCTGATCAAATTCCATAATCTTGCATAAGGCATTCCAAGAGCCTTTGAAGTTGAAATTAAGGATCTATTTTCTCTCAAAGCCTTGAGAATGCTTGCTACTTTTGAGTCAACTATTTTCTCACCCTCATACTCGATCACCGCATCGTAGCGAATTGTAATTGCGTCCATGAGGTAACTCTTCCTCAGATTTAAAAGCGTTATTCGTTTTTTGATAACGAAAATTTTTAAATCGAAGTGCATACTTTGAACATGAAGAAGATCGCAATTCTCTTAATCTTAGGCTTGAGCTTGTTTTTCTCACTCTTGGGCATTCTAATTCAAAGTTTGAATCAAGAAAAGATCGTAATTTACCATGCAGGCTCTCTAAGCGTTCCAATTGGAGAGATCGCAGAAAGTTTTAGAAAATCTCGTAACATTGAAGTTCATACCGAGGCGAGTGGAAGTCTTGAAGCTATAAGAAAGATCACCGAGCTTGGAAAAAAGCCAGATCTCGTAGCGGTCTCGGATTATAGTTTGATTCAGAAAATGCTGATGCCTGAATACGTGGATTTTTACGTGATCTTTGCGGTGAATGAGATCGTTCTTGCTTATTCGCATGGCAGTCGCTTTGCAGAAGAGACCAGCTCTGAGAATTGGTATGAGATCTTGAAAAGAGAAGAAGTTTCCTTTGGCTTAAGCGATCCGAATTTGGATCCATGTGGTTACAGAGCATTAGCGGTTTTGAAACTTGCTGATCATCACTATGGCAAAGAGATCTTTAAGGAGCTGATCGAGAGAAATACGAACATAAGAAGTTCGAAGAATGCTATCATTGTTCCAGAAAAAATTCAAACTAATTCAAAGGTAGTTATAAGACCAAAAGAAGTCGATCTCTCCGCCTTGCTCGAAAGTAAAGCAATAGATTACGCTTTTACATACAAAAGCGTTGCAAAACAGCACAATTTGAGCTATGTGGAGCTTCCAGAAGAGATCAATCTTGGAGATCCTAATAAATCAGAGCAATACGACAAAATCGAGCTCTTAGTTAGGGGACAGAAAATTAAAGTGGAACAGATCGCCTATGGGGTTGCGGTGCTAAAAAATGCTAAAAACAAGGAGAGAGCATTCGAATTTCTAAAATTCATGCTCAGCGAGATTGGTAGAGATGCGTTTGAGAGAAATTATCATGGACTAATACAACCAAGAGTTTTTGGTGATCTTCCTGAAGAGCTAAGGGGTGTTCTAAGTTGAGAGACTACTTCTCGATTTTTTTAGCATTGCTCGGCTCCTTTCTAATCCTATATTTGCTACTGCCAATAGCATTGACTTTGAGTCTTCAAATTCTCGATTTAAACTCAATGATCAAAGCATTGAGAGATGAAGTTCTTCTTAGTTCTCTTTTGAACTCAGTTGTGACTGCGACAGCAACGATGCTGATCTCTCTCCTCTTTGGGGTCCCTTTGGGGTATTTACTTGCTAAAAAGAACTTTTTCGGAAAAAATTTTGTTCAAGCGATCGTTGATCTTCCGATCGTGATTCCTCACTCTGTAGTTGGAATCATGCTCCTTCTCACATATTCAGAAGCTATTTTAGATAACTACTTGGGAATAATCTCTGCGATGCTCTTTGTTTCTGCATCTTTCACAATAAATTCAGCAAGAGATGGCTTTATGGCAATAGATGAAAGAGTTGAATTTGTCGCAAGAACACTCGGAGCTAATAAAGCAAAGGTTTTCTTTACAATCTCACTACCACTTGCTATGCATTCTATTCTAACTGGAGCCATAATGACTTGGGCAAGAGCTATTAGCGAGGTTGGAGCGATCTTGATAGTTGCATACTATCCTAAAACCGCACAAGTGCTTGTGATGGACTACTTCAACAACTATGGTTTAAACGCCTCAAGACCGATCGCAATTCTACTGATTCTAATGAGTTTTACTTTGTTTTTAATTCTTCGGAGGGTTGCAAGTGCTAAGAGTTGAAAAAATTTCAAAGAGCTTAAAAGAATTCAGACTTAAGGATATAAGCTTTGAAGTAAAAAATGGAGAATACTTCATAATCCTCGGACCAAGTGGTGCTGGAAAGACTCTTCTACTTGAAACTATTGCAGGAATCTTCAAGCCTGAAAAAGGAAGAATTTTGCTTGATGATCGAGAAATAACAAATGAGCCACCTGAAAGAAGAGAAATTGCATACATTCCTCAGAACTATGGTCTCTTTTCGCATATGAGTGTATACGAAAATATCGCATATGGCTTGAGACTCAGAAAAGTTAGAAAAGAGGAAATTCATGAAGAGGTCAAGAGAATTTCAGAAATTCTTGAAATTTCAGATCTGCTTGAAAGAAATGTAAAAAAGCTGAGCGGTGGAGAACAGCAAAGAGTGGCGATTGCAAGAGCTTTAGTAGTAAAACCAAAGCTTCTGCTCTTGGATGAACCTTTCTCAGCTCTCGATCAGAATTTAAAGAGTAAATTGATGAAAGAGATGAAGAAGTGGAGAGAGGAACTAAAATTTACCGCAATCCATGTAACTCACTCTTTCGAGGAATCGCTTATCTTGGGAGATCGAGTTGGAATACTGATCGATGGAAAAATGGAGCAAATTGGAGAGATCCGAGAAGTGTTTTCCAAGCCAAAAACTGAAGCGGTAGCAAAATTTTTAGGACATGAAAATATCCTCGAGGGAATTGCTGAGGGAAGGATCTTGAATGTAAACGGAATTAAAGTTGAGATCCCTTGCGAAGCTTATGGTAAGTTGAGAGTTGTAATTCCTCCTGAAAGCATATTGATCTCCAGAGAACCGATCATTAGCTCTGCAAGAAATAATTTTAAAGCAACAGTATATGGAGTAGAAGACCTCGGAGCGATGATCAAGCTTAAATTATCCATAGGAGAAATAATTTTATCCGCATTCTTAACAAAAGCCTCCTTTATGGCCATGAAGCTCTCAGAGGGCGAAAAGGTCTTTCTTAGTTTTAAAGCAACCTCTATACACGTCTTTGAATGAGAATTGAATGCTTAAGCTCTTTAGATCACCCTTTCAAACTCTTTTGCTCTATTAAGCGGTTTTGTTGCATCTATACCCCATTTCGTAGTTGTTTCGTCTGCAGAAGGGTCTAAACTACTTCCCCTTGCCCCTTTTATGAGCACCAGATCGCGATCCGCTTGGAATCTTGTTGCAATTGCGTAATCGATGTCCTCATAGCTGAAGATCTCTATATCTTCATCAACAACTATAACCCCCTTAAGGCTCGGATTTGCTGACAATGCTGCGATTATTGCATTCTTTGCATCTCCCTCAGTCTTCTTTTCAATCTGAACAACCGCATGGAAGTAATTTCTGCTACCAGGAGTTGTGACAACATTTTTAACCTTGCAGACATTAGAAACGAAACGATAAATGACTGGTTCATATGGAACACCCATCAGAATGCGATGCTCCATACCTCCTGGGGTTATAGAGTAGTAGATCGGATCCTCTTTAGCGTAGATCTCATCGATCACAACCAAAGGCTCTTTTCTGACATCATCATAAGTCCCAGTTATGTCAACAAAAGGTCCTTCTTCGACTGTTTCTGGAGTGATCCTACCAAAAAGGAGTATTTCTGAGTCAGGAACGAGAATTTCTCCTTTTCTGTATAACGTTAGCCCGTTCATCAGCTTTGAAGCATAGCTAAATTCCTCTCCAATTCCAACTCTGGTTGCAGAAGCGAGCAAAAATAGCGGATGAACACCTATGCAGACCGCAATCTTAAGATCTTCGCCATTTTCAACCGCTTCTCTCCACATCAAATAGGTATGTCTTGGAGCGACAAGACGAATGGCAAAGCTTTTCTCATCGATGAGCATCATTCGATGAATGCTTGCATTGAAATGCTCTCTTTTTGCTATAACAACACCTCCAGTGACGTATCTGGATCTGTCTCCGGGGAAATACTTTATGATCGGTAAATCGAAGAGATCGACTCTCTTTTTTATTAAACCGAGTTCTGAAAAATCTTTGATCGATATTCTTTCCTCCTTTTCGTTAACCTTTGCAAGCTCTATCGCAAGTTTCTTTGGATCCATACCTAAATAGCTTGCAAGTAGCTCTCTCGAGCTTACGAAATTCTTTGCAACCTTTTTTCCTTCAACATTTAAAATAACTGGCTTATCCAGCAGTCCATTCTTCTTCAAAACCTCAAGAACTTCGTAATGCTTTAGCTCCTTTTCCACAACTTCAGGTTTGACTATCTCAATCGTGGCTCGAAAGTCCATATATGGAATTTTTGTAAGAGAATTTATTTTTTCTTACTCGAAAGGATCAGCTTGTAATCTTTTTCACTTATCTCTCTCATCGCCTTGCCCATTAAATGTCCTGTCCATTTTTTCTTGTTTTTAATTAACTCCAATCTTGGAATCAGTGGCTTGAATTCAAGAGGAGCTTTGAAAATCTCCACGGGCTTTATTTTGATCCTGAGTGGAAAATTTTCATTACCCATTCCCTTGGGAGACTTAAAGATCCTTGAAGGATCCTTAAAAACCTCTGAAATAACCTCATATTCTGCAACTATTCTCGGTTCTTTAATCTCTTCATTCCTTCTTTCCTGTTTAAGATATATTAGAAGTCTGTCGCCCTTTTTAACTTTTGCAATTGTGTTTTTGTGCCTTTCAGGAACACCCCAAATGTTTTTGGCTTTTATAACCTCCCAGTTCTCCTCAGTTGTTATGCACAACCAAAATGTCATAGCAGATCATGGAAATCAACATTATAAAATTTTTTCGATCATTAAAGCGGGTAAAATTTAAAATAAATGGCAAAGTCTAAATACCATGGACGAACTCGAAGAGATACGAAAAAGAAAGCTTGAGGAGTTGATGAAGATGTCTGAAAAAGCTAAAACTCAGAATGAACCCATAAAGTTGAACTCGGAGAATTTTGATGAAGTGATGAAAAAAAACGAGAATGTGGTTGTAGATTTCTGGGCGGAATGGTGTATGCCTTGCAGATATATTGCGCCAATAATAGAGGAACTTGCGAAAGAGTATTCTGGTAAGGTTGTATTTGGCAAGCTAAATGTAGATGAAAATCAGAGTGTTGCGGTTCGTTTTGGGATTTCCGCTATTCCTACACTTATATTCTTCAAAAATGGGAAGGCGATGGATCAGATCGTTGGAGCGATGCCCAAAAAAGAGATAAAAAGATGGATAGATACTAACATTCAGAGAAAAGGTTGAGGAGGAGATTATGGAACTCGTATGCAAGTCATGTGGGAAGAAAATAAACGTTGACGAGAAATTCGGCATTCAGGAATGTGGTTGTGGAGCATATTATAGGAGAAGCAGAGACTTCTCGGAGAAATGGGTTTTTGCTGGCTTTGGCAAAGCTACAAAGGAGAAGAGCAAGGAGGAATTGGAGACTAAGGAAGAGAAAGAGAAATATGAAGTTCAAAAGCTCAGAAAGAAGAAGAGCTGAAGCGATAGTTTAAAATACCCTGGGGCTAATGGTTGAAATCCGTAGGAGGCTCAAATGCCGTAGCACTACGGGAGGGATAATATGCTCGTTCAGAAAGCGGACTTGGTAAACGCTATAAACGAAGCAATATCAAAGGCCAAGGATAGAAAATTCACTGAAACGGTTGAAATGGCTGTAAATTTGAGAAACGTTGACATGAAAAAGCCTGAGAACAGAATTGATGCGATAGTTTTGTTACCAAATGGTTTGGGAAAGCCAAGGAGGGTTGGTGTTTTCGCAAGAGGAGAGACTGCGATTAAGGCGAAGAACGCTGCAGCAGATCTTGTCTTGACACCAGAAGACATAGATAATCTTTCAAAGGATAAAAGAAAGGCAAGAAAGGTTGCGATTAGCGTTGACTTTTTCATCGCTGAAGCACCTTTAATGGCAGAGATCGGTAAAAAGCTCGGTGCAATTCTTGGTCCAAGAGGAAAGATTCCACAGCCAATACCACCACTTTCAGATCCTAAGCCAATTATAGACAGGTTGAGAAACTCGGTAAAGATCAGAACGAGGGATAAGATGACTTTCCACGTTCCAATAGGTATAAAGGGTATGAAGACTGAAGCAATTGCGGACAACGCTATTGAAGTGCTTAAGGTTGTTGAGAACAAATATGAGAACCCATCTCTTGTTCTTAAATCCGTCTATGTTAAGACCACTATGGGTCCAGCGGTGAGGGTGATATAATGGCAGCAATAAAAGGAGCTCCACCTCAGTGGAAAATAGCCCAAGTTGAAGAGCTGAAGAAGATCATTTCTTCGCATAAGGTTTTAGCTTTAGCTAATTTCGAAAAAGTTCCAGCAAGCTTGATGCAAAAACTTAAGAGAGAATTGAAAGGCTCTGCAGAGCTCAGAGTTGTGAAGAAGACGCTTCTCAATATAGCCCTTGATTCGATTGGTGGTGGCTATGAAAAGCTTAAAGATTATACAAAAGGGCAGATAGCCATAATCGCAACAAATGAGAATCCATTCAAGATCTACAAGAAGCTTGAAGGATTAAAAATAAACGCACCACTGAAACCAAACCAGATTTCTCCGATAGATGTCGTTGTAAACGAGGGGCCAACTTCTTTACCCCCAGGTCCAGCGATGGCTGAATTGCAAATGGCGGGAATTCCTGCAGCGGTCGAGAAAGGCAAAGTTGTTATAAAAACAAAAGCTACAGTTGTCAAAGCGGGAGATGTTGTAAAGCCAGAGGTTGCTAAAGCACTCGAAAAGCTGAACATAAAACCACTAAAAATTGGACTTGAAACAATAGCAGTTTACGATGGTGTTGTTCTTACACCGGATTTGCTAAAAATCGATGAAGAAGCAATTCTAAAAGATTTCCAAAATGCCTACACAATTGCAATAAACTTAGCGGTGAACTGCTGTTATGTAACAAAAGAGACCGCGGAGATCTTGCTCATAAAAGGATTCATGGATGCAAAGAATTTAGCCATAAATGCAGGAATATTAGAAAAAGACGTAATGCCAGAACTTTTGATGAAAGCTTATGCTCAAATGCTTTCTCTCGCCTCTATTCTACCGCCTGAAGCTCTTGATGATGAGCTGAAGGCTTTAATTAAGAAAGAGGAAACAAAGCCAGTAGAGAAAGTTGAAGAAAAGAAGGAGGAAAAGGAGGAGAAAAAGGAGGAGAAGAAGGAAGATGAAGCCATAGAAGGGCTTGCTTCCTTATTTGGTTAAGGAGGTGTTGAAAATGGAATATATATATGCAGCCTTGTTGTTACATTCCGCTGGAAAGGAGATAAATGAACAGAACGTAAAAGCAGTCCTTGAAGCTGCTGGAGTTGCGGTGAACGAAGCTCGAGTTAAGGCATTGGTCGCAGCGCTTGAAGGAGTTAATATAAGTGAAGCTTTGCAGAAGACCGCAATGCCTGTAGTTTCTCCAGTAACTGCTCAGCCCTCTGCACCAGCAGAGAAGAAGGAGGAGAAGAAGGAAGAGAAGAAGAAAGAGGAGGAAGAGAAGAGAGAAGAGGAGGCTGTAGAAGGTCTCGCATCGTTGTTTGGCTAATATTTTTTAGAATTTTTTAGATAGATTAATTTTCTCATTTAAGATTTTATATTTATATTCCATTTCCATAAATCGTTAAAACAGTATTGTATTAATACCCCTATCAAAATTTTCTCTTCTTCAATCTTGGGACAAAATTAAAGCTCAAAAGTTCAAAAGATCGTTTCCTGTGGAAATTCGACCGAAAAGTATATATATACCTAATACTAAATTTCATAGCGAAAGGAGAAAGGAGGTGGGTTGAATGGCTGAACTACCTATGGCACCAGTAGATAGATTGATTAGGAAGGCTGGTGCTGAAAGGGTAAGTGCGGATGCTGTGCAGAAGATGGTTGAAGTCCTCGAAGACTATGCAGTCCAAGTTGCAAAGAAAGCAGTAGATATTGCAAAGCACTCTGGAAGAAAGACAGTCACAGCAGAAGACATAAAGCTTGCAACCTCAATGTAAAGGATATAGGGGACTTAAATTTTTACTAATTTTTTAAATATTTTTTGAATAAATTTAAATGCTTTTCAGGAGCAACAAGAAACTCTAGCTTTTCGATTTCATTAACAAGGTAATACATCTCCTCTTCTTGCGTATCAAATGGCTCAACAAATCTCAGTTCTGGAACAACTGGATAATTTTCATTTTTTAGCCATTCGTGGTTTATGTAGTAATAACAAGCCCCTCTGAGCTTTGTGTAGGGCTCGTAAATTGAAGAAAAGTCTCTGCAAACCCAGTTTGAAGTCAATAGCACTTTTTTAGTTGGATTTATAGTTACATGTCCACAACCCGGCGGAACTATGACAAGATCGCCCTTTTCAGCTTCAATAGCCATGCAATCGACCAATTTGTCCCCTTCTCTTTTCTGAACTACAAAAATAGCCTCTCC
>JANXDV010000025.1 GCA_025058955.1 Archaeoglobaceae archaeon
CTATTATAATCCAAAACTTCCGTGAAGTGGTGAATTATATCTACTTTCTCGGAGATTGGGCATTTTGTTCTTCAATGGGGATAGATTTAGAGGAATATTATAAGAAAAAGATAAGAGAAATGCCAGATCGGAAGAGAGAATTTTCTAATGCAAAAACAATCTTTAAAGAAGCCATATACTATAGATTTCAGTTAGAGCTAAACCGATTAAACCATTTCAAAGCCATGGCAAAAACTAATTCTCTTTAATTCGATTTTATAGNNNCTAAAAACCAATTTTTAAGTTAGCATTCTTCATAATGCCAGTCTTTCGAGTTTCATCACCGCTATTTCTTACCGTTTTTTTCTCGGTATTATTTCGCCATGCTTTAGCATTGCCACAACATTAACTTTTAGCTTTCAGAGTTCACAAACATAACATGAACGAAATGGTTAAGAAAGTGGTGATTCGGAAAAAGAAGGCTAAAGAAGGCTATGAATATCCGATTTTACCACTTCCTGTGGATTTTCTCGATTTAGTGGGATGTGAAGCGGAGATCTATCGAGTTAAAGATGGCTTTTTTGTGAGGATTCCACAAGTTGGCAACTCCAGGATGGTTGGCAACTCTATGGCTGAAGTTGGCAACTCTAAAATCGAAAAAGAGGATAAAAATTCGAACAAAAATAAACGAGATTTGGACAATTCTGAGAAGATAAAACCAAATTCTGACCATTCTGACATCTCCAATTCCCGAGAAAATGCGGGCTCGACGGGATTTGAACCCGCGACCGACGGGTTAAAAGCCCGTCGCTCTACCTGGCTGAGCTACGAGCCCTTGAGCTTATTGTGCTGAGGATTTAAATCTTTTTCGTGGTGAAGTTAAAGTTGAAAAATTCATGGAAATTCGGAATTATTATGCATGGAACTCCACAAAATTTATATTTTTCTTGAACAACTCTTTTCATGCGTTTGGCGGTCATGTTTACTCTAATAATCGTATCTCTTGCCTTATTACCCACATCAGCATTTGAAA
This sequence comes from Archaeoglobaceae archaeon, assembly GCA_025058955.1. Lineage (GTDB taxonomy): Archaea > Halobacteriota > Archaeoglobi > Archaeoglobales > Archaeoglobaceae > WYZ-LMO2. Next base: position 1,013 of record JANXDV010000025.1, read on the forward strand.
TCCAAAAAACTGTAAAGGCGGTAGCTGTTACAAGTGGTGAGAGTCCAGAAGGGGTCGTAATAAATATCACTGTCTCTATAAATCCCGGAAATGGTAAAGTGTTCGTATCCACTACACCTTTCACAGAGATCGACATGCAAGGGAGTGCACAACTTTCTGCTTTGACCGCGTGCGACCTTCTTGGAATAGATTTTACAAAATTCGATTTCTTCTACACGATCGAAGCGGATGCTCCTATTGTTGGTGGTCCTTCTGCAGGAGCGGTTATGACGATTGCAACGATTTCAGCACTCAAAAATTTAACTCTGAGGGAAGATGTTTACATAAGCGGAATGATCTATCCAGATGGCTTTATAGGACCGGTAGGTGGACTTAAACACAAGCTTGAAGCGGTTGCAAAACAGAATGGAAAGATCTTTCTCGTTCCTCATGGACAAAAAGTTGTTCTTGTGCAAGAAAATGTGGTCAGAAGGGTAGGAATAATAAACATTGTCAGCACAACCTATAAAGAAGTAGATCTTGTGGAATACGGAAACCAGCTTGGAGTTAAAGTTTATGAGGTTCAAACGATCAACGATGCGTTGAAATACTTTGCAGGATTTGAAATAAAGAGAAGAGAGCCTACTTTTAGAATCTCGGAGTATTCTGAGATCTTAAGAAGTTTAGCGGACAAGATGAGAGATAGCCTTAACGAGTTGGAAAAATATGCAACATCTGATGCAAAAAATATGATCAATAGAGCGGAAAGCGATTACAACAATGGAAATTACTACAGCGCTACGAGCAAATTTTTCAATGCAAAAGTTCTTATGAGGTTTGAGATGTATAAGAAGACGTTAATATCCACACAGCAATTCGACGAAGAAGTTGAGAAGATAAAAAAGGAAATACAAAATATCAGGGAATACTTGAAGGGATTACCAATGGGAATGAACTCGATCCAGATCATCGCTGCAGCACAAGAGAGAGTTGCGGAAGCAGAAAGATCTCTTGAAGTTGCAATCAATTCGAGAAGTTACAGCGATGCTCTTCAAAATTTAGCTTACGCTAAGGAGAGATTGGATAGCGCTAAGGTTTGGCTCTCAATTCTACAAAACTTCAAGAATGACTTTCAGCTTAACCGTTCAGAAATAAAAAAGAGGGCAGAATTCTATATAAATCAAGCGAATTCTGTTCTCGTTTACGCATCATCTCTTAATGCTTACTCTAATCTGTTAGATAACGCTTTTGAATCGCTCGAAATTGCAAAAAAACTATATAGGGATGAACAATACGCTGGAGCGGTATTCATTGCCTTAGATGCCATAACAGAAGGGAGTCTCTCAATAGAAGTTACCCATGGAGATCTCTCCGCAAAAGTAGAGGAGAGAAAAGAGAATGCTAAAATTGCCTTATCTGAAGCAGAGGAGGTTAGTTATCCAGTCTTACCTGCAGCTTATTTCGAATTTGCAGAGACCGCTGAAAACCAATATTTAAAGCTCATGTATTACTCGCTCGCTGAAAGAATTGCCAAATTTATAGCTATCATCGGTGAAACTGCAGAAGAGAAAGAGCTTGCTCATGCTGAATTTTCTGAAGTGGTTACAACACCTGAAAAGTCTGCAATAAAGGAAATCCTTGAGACTCCAGGGTTTGAAGGCTTATTAGCCTTGGGTGCAATTTCGATCATTTTCTTCATTGCAATGCGAAAAAGATACACATGAGTCCGCCAAAGAGAGTTGCAAGAAAGTTAACAGCGGAATTGTTTAGATAACCCTTGATCTCAAGTGTTGCCCCAAGGAGGCTATCTACATGAATTGCAAGAAATGCGGAGACTATGATAATTGCTGAGCATTCGAGAGAGATTATTCCGAGGGCAATTGATAAAGTGGTGATAAAGATGCAACCCAATAACGCACTAATTTCACCGATTAAAGAGATTCCACCGTTTGTCCCCGGCTTTACTTTTTTAAGGTTTGTTATTAGATAGACATTCTTTGCAGTCTTACCCACTTCACTCGCCATCGTGTCTCCAAGAGCGGTTGCGACAGAGGTAACGAATGCAGAAGCAAAAATTTGATTTCCTGTAACCCCATAATTCATCGCAAAAAATAGTGGAGCTAAGCTGTTGCCAAAAACGTTAGAAAATCCCCTTGCACCACCACCTGGCTCTGCTATGCCTAAGCTTTCTTTTAATGAATATTTATACTTAGTGATGGCTGAGCCAACAAGATAAAATGAAAGAAGGATCGCAAAAAACTGCAGATTTGTGAAAAGGATCGTGATCGTGCCTATTAGCGTTGCACTCATTAAACCGCTTTCATCCGCAATTTTGACTTCAAGAGCCATCAAGCTCAATACAAAAGAAATCAAGAAAGCTATAGCCAAAGCTTCAAGTGATGCATTTGGAATGTAGATCTTGAAGATCGCAAAAGTTGTTGCCACTGAGATTAAAATCAAGACTCTTTTGTCCGTTTCTGTTTTTATGCTTTCCATAAGTGCTGCAGATAAACCACCAGCAAGAGCTATGAAAATGAGATTTGGAGCAGGAATTAAGATGTTGTTTAGCAAGCTGTAGATCGTAAAAAAGAATATTCCAGCGCATGTGTAGAGAGGGATATCCCAAATTATACTTCTTCTGATCTCATGGAAAAATGAGACGAAAATAGCTCCATATATTATCTCTTTCGCCATAAAGCAGGCTAAGGCTGAAAGGATCGTGGAGGTCATTAGAGATTGGAAATATTCGCCATTCTTCCTTTTAGCATAGATCGTGGTTAAGATGAACATAAATGCAAAAATGAGCATAGGATCCGAAATTGGAGTGGGGGATATACCTAAGAGTGCTATTAGTGAAGCGATAGCAATCGGAAGCATTGAAAAGAGTTAAGTATTCGGACATTTAAATCTTCACGTGCTTCTATTGCTATACCAGTTCATACTTGAAAGAAGGATCAAGAAGGTGCCAAGACATTTAACCATAATTTGCTCCGAAACGAATGAAAACTTTAAGAAATTTCTTGACTGGTGCAGAAAATTTGGAATTCAGGAAATAACGATTTGCACAAATTCTTTTCCGATCAAGCTTGAAAATGTAAAGTTGAACTACGTCGATGGGGAAAATTACTACAGCACTGGAAGTGGTGACATAACGATCAACGTCGTTAAAAGTCTCGGAAGAGACGAGATCGTCATCGCAATAAGAGAGATCGCAAAAAAGATCCTTTGCGGAGAACTGAACTTAGAGCAGATCGATGAAAATGTTTTTGAAACAATGCTAAAGATCCGATCTCAGCCAGATATGATCATAAAAGCTGGCTCAGAAGTCCCAGACTTTTTAATTTGGCAAAGCATTTACAGCGAGCTTTACTTTGCGGACATAGATTGGAATACGATAAGATACGTAGATTTTCTTAGAATTCTAAGAGATTACCAAAGGAGAGAGAGAAGATATGGTAGATAATCTCAGAATTGTCAGAGCCATTGCGGATTACCAATTTGGTAAAGGAGCGGGAAATGCACTTTTCCCAGAAACTTGTAAATTCCTTTTATCTAAAAATGGCAAGATAAGGCAAATTTTAGACCAAAACGTAAGAATAGCAACCCTAAAAGCGGACTCAGGACTTTTAACCTTGAGCATTGAAGGTGCAAGAAGACTTCAAAAGGCTTTTCCTTTTCCAAAACTCAGGGTAGTAGTGCTTAACGAGGTTTCAGAATTCATCGCAGATGGAAAAAGCGTTTTTGCGAAGCATATTGTTTTAGTTGATGAGAAAATAAGAGCGAATGATGAAGTTCTCGTTGTAAACGAGAAAGATGAATTGCTCGCAACAGGAAAAGCTTTACTTTCTGCATTCGAGATGCTCGAGCTTAAAAAAGGTGTTGCGGTGAAAACAAGGCAGGGAATAGAATGAAGGTTGATAAAAAGAATGGCATAATGGTTATAGAGAACTTTTCAAAAATAAAAAAGAATTTGCAATTTGATGGATGTATAGTGATTGGAATAGGGTGTAAAACTGTAGATCTTCACGGCAAGGAGGTATTAGTTGGAAAAGGTTGTTCCTTAGGCAATGTTTTTTGCAATCGCCTTATTTTAGGTGCATTTTCCTCTTTTAAGTCAATTCAGGCTAATGAAGTTTTGCTTTTGAACTCCTGTGTGGGTGAAAAAGTCGATGCTAAGATGATTAAAATTGGAGAAAATTGCAGAGTGTTGGAAATAAACGCTGAAATGCTGGAAATGCTGGGAGCATCAAAAATTGAAAGAATTAATGCGAATAAAATAAGATGTATAGATTTCATATAAATCCCTTTTGGATTAAATCCAAAGGAATAGCTTTTCTATGAATTGCTGAAGATATCAAGACTCCATCACATCCTAAATCTCTAAGCTTCTCAAGATCATCCAATCCGCTTACTCCGCCACCTAAATAAACTGGATTTGCGGAAAGACTTAAAACAGTTGAAAGAAGCTCAAAATCAGGATTTCCTGAGCCAACACGGCTAATGTTTAAAACTATTACACCTTTAAATGAGAAAGAATTTAAAAATTCCAGAGCACTTTTGAAATCCTCAAATCTTCCGGAAGCGTCAAGGAATTTCTCATCACGAAAATCAAGACTGACATAGTAATCTCCACGAATATCAGCAACTTTTGTAATGTCAAAAGTCTCAGTGCCGAGAACTGGAATAAAGTTGGCATCTTTTAATTCTTCCAAGCTTCTGAACCCACAATCAGCGATCATCTCCTCTACTTTGGTAGAGATCGAGTTAAGCATGTTCAGATTGCTTCCTTTTCCAAGAATCCTATCCAGATCTGCGACATATAAAAATCTTGGCTTTATCTCTTCCAGAACTTCCAAAGGATTGCTTTTTCTAACAACTAAACTTTTTTCAGCCACCGGTCTGTATTTATGCCTTTCCCCTTTCTCTGCAAGAACCACGATCCCATTCATTATGTCCATCACAAAAAAGAGCTTCATAGCCTTAAGAGCGGATAGAGAAGTTTCAACTTTAAAGGAATTTGACAATGAAAGATCTTTTCAAGGTCTTTCTTGCTTGCAATGTTTATTAAACCTGAAATTCTTTCACTTTTTGCAAGGAGATCCCAGGCTTTTTTGATTCGGTAGGAAGTTGTTAATGGTCTCAAAAGATATTTTTTCCAAAGAAGATCGTATTCTTCAAGACTTCCTCCTTCAAAAAATTTATTCACAACTTCTCCAGCCAAATCTCCTGCGATCATCGAGATCGGAATTCCACCGCCAGTGTGGCTTATGATCATGCTCGCAGAATCTCCGGCAAATATGACGTTACCATGAACCGCTTTTCCGAAGGGTCGATCTATAGGCACCACCGCCCCTACTTTGCTCACGATCTCCGCTCTTTTCAAGTATTGAGAGGAATAAGGACACTCCTTCACAAATCTCTCAAGAACTCTGTGCACACTCTCGTTCGAGAACTCTTTCCTAAAACCAACTCCTACATTCGCATAACCGTTTCCTTTCGGTATGATCCAAGCATAAGCCCCTGGGGCTATTTCTTTTCCAAGAAACATATAAACAGTTTTCTCATCACATTCTACGTTCTTCATCAAATACTGCTTTGCAGAAGAGATCTCATAGCTCCAAAGACCAAGATCTTTTGCTATTCTCGAATTGGCACCATCTGAGGAGATCAAAACTTTTGGTTCATAGTCTCCCTTATCCGTTATTAGTTTTCCATCCTTAAAACCTCTGATCACCGTCCCCAATTCCAATCTATGCCCAGACTCGAGGGCAATTCTCTGAATCATCTCATCTCTTCTGACCACATGGAACTCAAAATCAATCCAATACTCCTTTTTTCCAGTATGAAAATAAACTCTTTTAGTTCTATTGCTCTCAAACCTTTTTGGAATGTCGAAAAGAGAAGGATCGTATAAATTCGGAATTAAAGATTCCATCTCTTTTCTCGTCGGAATTATTTCTCCGCACTTCACAGGAAAACCAAGCTTCTCTCTTTTATCAATTCCAACAACTTCTAACTCTTTGGAGAGTTTTCGAAGCGCAAATGCTCCAGCTATGCCAATGCCAGCGACTACAACATCCACGATCATATTCCGCTTCTCAGCTTAAAAAGCCTTAGAAAAAGAAGATCAAATTTTTATTAAAGAGAGCTTTTCGTTGTGCTCTATGCTGATCTTATTTTCAAGCTCATTTACGAGCTTACAAGCCTGACAGAGATCTTGAGACGTTGGTTCATTGCAGATCTTACATTTGCTTAGCTCAATCTGTGGATTTGTTATCCTAAGACTTTCAGCTAACTTTTCAAGACTTCTTAGAATTGAGATCTTCCTTCCGGGATATTTTCTTTCGAGTTCGTAAATAAAATCTCTCACAAACGCTCTAACTGGGAAATAGCTATACGGACACTCATCAAAAATCATTGGATAGCCCTTAAGAAAGCCATAAGTCACGATCTCTTTTTCATAAAGCTCCATGAAGGGTTTTATTCTTCTAATCAGCCCCTCTTGATCTCTTTGCGGGATCAATCTTGCAAGTCGATCGATGTCCGCATTTATGAAGTTCATCAGGATCGTCTGCGACTCATCGTCGAGATTGTGTGCGGTAGCTAATTTATTTGCAGAAAGCTCTCTTGCGGATTTATTCAGCAAATATTTACGAAAAACTCCGCAGTAAGAACATGGAAGCTTTTCTCCAACTTTTACAATTTCATCAAGCTTTGCCGAAAAATTATCTTCAAAGCTTGCTATGTAGTGCTCTATACCAACGGATCTCGTTATCTCTTTGGCAATTTTTAAAGTCTTCTCTCTATATCCTTCTATTCCCTCATCAATCGTTATTGCGAGAAATTCAAGATCCCTTCGATCTCCATAGAGCTCAAGCAAAACCTTAGTCAGTGTCGTGCTATCCTTTCCTCCACTCAAGGCTATTGCGATTCTATCGCCCGTTTCGATCATCTTGTATTTCTTAACAACCGTTCTGATCTTCTTCTCAAAAAAATCAGTAAAATGCTTTCTGCAGAGGTGCTTTCCAGAATATCTCTGGTAGTAAACCGCCTCTCTGTTACAATAGGAACACTTCATGGTTTGAGATTTGCCCTACTGTAAACAACTTTTATATCTCTAACACCTTCAAGCGTCGCAATTTCACTCTTAAATCTCTCTATCGTCTCTTTTTCAACTGCATGAACCATGAAATAGACTGAATAATTCCACTTCTCGCTTGGAATCCTTTCTATAAGATGTGTAATTTGATGAAACTCCAAAAGTCTTTTTGCAAGCTTCTCTGGATGATCCGTGCTAATCACGTTCATTCCATTAAACTTGAAGCCGATCTTAGCTTCGCTAAGCACTCCGCTGAAGTCTCTAACAACTCCTTTCCTTATCAGTTCCTCTATCAAACTAATCGCTTCCTCCTCGTTCATTCCGATTTCAAGAAAAGGTCTTTTAGCTATTGGTAAAGATTCAAGCTTCTTTATTTCCTCCGTTAAGCCAAGCTCGTTAATTGTGGCAACTTTTTCTGGCTCAACTCCATAGCTCCAAGAGATGCCTCTGTGAAGATCATACTTCACGTCCATCTTGTAAACCTTCTTTGTCGGGAGTATTACGTAGTCTCCCACGCAAAGTTCCTTAGCAAGTCTCGAGACGATTTCCTCAATCTCCGAAATATTTCGACCCTTAAGCGTGAACCAAACATTGAAATACGCGTCTCTCAGATAATTGTGCTTAACCCTTTCTCCAAGTTCGTTGATCTTCTTCGCCAAATTCTCATTAACCTTAAAACCCACAAGAGAGGATTGTCTATGGTTTGGAAAAGCTCTATAATTAAAATTTGCGCCATATCTTTTTATTATGCCTTTGGAAAGATACTCACGAAGCTTTTTCTCAACGCTATCATAATCTCTACCAAGTATTTCTGCTAAATCAACTAAAGGTGTGGTTGAAAGTGGTAAATTGTATTGAATAGCCATTAAAAGCTCAGAATCCATCTTCAACCCCTCTAAAATCTTTAGCCTTTTCTTCTGCAATCTTTTCAACGAATTTCTTAGCCTCTTCAACTTCTCCTCTCTCTGCGATCTCCATAAGCTCCGAACTCGAGCCAAGAATGCTGTAAATTCTCATTCTCGCATTCACTGGAATTTCTTTTTGCTTCATGAACTTCTTAAGGTGTTCCATTGCATTTAGGTATACAAAGAGCGTTTTATCGTTTTCAAGAACTTTTTGGAATATTTCTCGAACTTTTCTCGCCACTACTCCGCTTTTTCCTTCAGTAGTGACCGCAAACCTGATTCCATCTTTTCCTCCCTCAAAAGGAACAACAACTTCCGTCTCTTCAGCATTGTTGGCAAGATTTAGTAAAAAGCGATATTTTTTGCTAAGCTCCTTGAATTTACTGTTAAGTGCCAGATCTCCTATTGCAACAACCACAAGATCGAATTCCTTAAGCTCATCATTTAGCTCTGAAGCTTCTTTTCTAACAAGTTTAACCTTTCCTTCCTCACCCAATTTCAAAAGTTCCTCAGAAAAGTTTAAACTGAATACAGTTACCTGAGCACCCATTTCGGAAAATTTCTTTGCCCTCGTGGTCCCAACGTATCCTCCACCGATTACAGCGACTTTTTTTCCTTCGAATTCGATGAACAATGCAATTCTCATCATCTCAACTTTAGTGGAAGTAATTTAATTTTATCGATTTTAGTTTTAAAAAGCTACAGAGTATCTGAAAGCAGATTAAAAAATTTTGAGTTTCTTATATCTCTTTTCCAAGCCCTTTTGCTATGTTAAGCAGAGTTCCAATAGATTTCTTTACCTCTGGGTCTCTCAAAGCCTTTATAATTCCAAGCAAACCTATTGGCTCAGGTTCTTTTTCACACCTGCAGATCGCATCACCAATTGCATTCAGAAGCATTAAAGAGCGATCGTTTGTGAACTTCGCTGAAAGCAAACCAAGATTTGTGAGAATTTCGCTTATTTTATCGATAACCGCATCGCTCAAAGAGTCTTGAAAGATCTTAATCAGTGAAGCGAAGCCGATTATTGCATCGAGGTTTCCGCTCTTCTCAAGCCAAACGAGTTTGTCTATTGCGGAAAGAATTGCATCCTTGTTCTCCTCGATCTTTCTCGCAACTTCTTCGTTCATAATATCCCCCTCGCAGTGAGCCAAAACATTCTGTTGTATGCAATCTTCATCCAATGTGTGAACTTGTTTGGCTTCACAAACCTTGGAGGAGTTTCATAGTCAAACCAAATGTATGTAGCTTCGTCGAAGCCTGTTTCGATAAAGCACATCGCCTTGCCAAAGTATCTTGCAGTTGGTGGCAAACCTTTGATCTCTGCAGAGATATTCTCCGCAAGAACCTCTGCTTGGAAATGGGCAACACTACCCGCTTTGCTTATTGGCAGATCTGTCGTGTCTCCAAGAGCAAAGACGTTATCATAGCCTTTAACCTTTAAAGTGAACTTCTCCGTAGGAACCCAGCCGTCTTCGTTTATTCCAGAATCTATTATGATCTTAGCCCCCTTATGCGGAGGAATGGCTACAAGAAGATCAAATTTCTCCCGCTCACCTTCAAGCGTAACGATCTCCTTCTTTTTTGCATCAACTTCAACGGGGTTGAAAAAGAGCCTACTGCTGATCTTTCTATCTGCGAACATTTGCTCTACGAGCTCTGAAACATTTCCCATGGTGAAAACTCTGTTTACTGGATAGGTGTATACGATCTCAACATCTTTTCTTATTCCATGTAGCTTGAAGAAATCATGAAGGAGAAATGTAACCTCTATTGGTGCTACAGGGCATTTATGTGGAATTCCCATTACGCTTACTACAACCTTTCCTTTTTTGAAATTTGCAAGCTCATTTCTGAGCCTTTTTGCACCTTCAAGATCGTAAAACCAGTGTCCTGTCTCAACAAGCCCAGGAATCTCTTCTGGCACAATTCTCGAGCCTGTAGCGATGACGAGATAATCGTAATCAATTGATTCATTCTTCATGAGCACTTTCTGATTCTCGAGATCTAACTTCTCCGCTTTACCGATCAAAAGCTTTACACCTGGATCGAGCAGAAGTTTTAGCTCCTTCACTATATCCTTTTCCTCAACTCTGTTAAAAATGAGATAAAGAAGCCCTGGCTCGTATAGCATTTTTTCTCTCTCAGAGATCAGGAGAATTTCGAGTTTTTTACTTCTAAGCTCTTCTCTTAAACGCATTGCTAAATAATTTGCTGTCAAAGTCCCTGCTACTCCACCGCCAACAATTGCAATTCGCATATCACTTTACCTTCCTCACAACGATTCTCCAATGATCTCCTTCATTTTTTACTTCCAAAAGCTCATGTCCTGATTTTTTGACCCACTCTGGAATGTCCTTTGCAGAACTTGCATCACTTGAAAGAACTTCAAGCACTTCGCCAACTTTAGCCTTCTTCATCGCCTTTATGAGCTCCATCAATGGTCCTGGACAATAGCTACCTCTTGCGTCGATGATCATTGTCAACACCTTCAGATGAATAGAACCTTCGCATCTTCAACCATTTCCAGAAACTTTGTAACCCCAATGACGTCATCGAAAACGTCTACGAAATCCTCTTTTTTAAGCTTCAGCATGTCCATTACCATCCCGCAAGCGTAGATTTTTAGATTTCCAACTTCCTTAGCCTGCTTCAGCATGTCTACAAAAAGCGGAACGTTTGCCTTCAACATCCCTTTCCCAAGCTCCCCAGCTTTCCAAGCTTTATTTGCAACAACTTCTTTCTTAAAAGCCATCAATCCATCCATCGTTGCAAAAACCATTACTTCACCAAAGCTCGAAGCAACACTCGCAATAACGCTCGCAGCCTGTAACTTCTCCAACTCTCCACTTGCCAAAACTAAAGCCAACTTCATGCTCTCACCCAAAAGAAATTTAGACACAAAACTAATATTTCTTACTGGTTTTTGAAAAATTAGTAAAAACCGATTCTAAAATTAACAGTTAGCATATTGAAATTTTTAATAAAAAATTAATTAAAATTCAGGCATCTCAGGGGCTCCGCCCTTCTCCTTCTCCTTTTCCTTTTCCAGCCCCTTCGCTGCGATAACGTCGTCAACTCTGAGGATCATCACCGCAACTTCCGTAGCGGACTGAATTGCTTGGGTCTTAACCCTCAATGGCTCAATAACTCCTCTCTCTTTCATGTCCACTACTTTTCCTGTATCAACGTCAACACCAGTGTATTTCTTTCCTTTCTCGTGAGCGGACTTGAGATTTACAATGACATCTATTGGGTCAATTCCTGCGTTCTCCGCTAAGGTTCTTGGAATCACTTCTAAAGCACTTGCAAACGCCTCAATGGCTAATTGCTCTCTACCACCAACGCTTGGTGCCCACTGCTTCAGCCTAAGGCTTAGCTCCATCTCTGGTGCTCCCGCTCCCGCTACAACTTTGCCATCTTCAATTGCACAACCAACAACTCTGATCGCATCCTCTATTCCTCTCGCAATCTCATCAACAACATGCTCTGTTCCTCCGCGAACGAGGATCGTGACCGCTTTCGGATTCTTGCAACCTTCGATGAATACCATCTTTTCGTCTCCAACCTTCCTCTCCTCAACAAGCTCCGCTTCTCCAAGATCCGCTGGAGTTATTTCTCTCAGATCCGTGAGGATCTTAGCTCCAGTTGCTTTCGCAAGCTTTTCAATATCGCTCTTCTTAACTCTCCTCACTGCAAGGATTCCTGCCTTTGCAAGGTAGTATTGCGCAAGATCATCGATGCCTTTCTGGCAGAAGACTACATTAGCTCCAGATTTTGCGATC
>JANXDV010000026.1 GCA_025058955.1 Archaeoglobaceae archaeon
AACCAATGATGATCTCGAATGGCCGATAAAAGGCACAGTGAGGTTTGTTTACAGAGGAGAGATAATAGGAGAGGAGATAAGGGACTGTGAGGAGCTTGAGAGACTAAAAAGAGAGGGAAACAGGGTTATCGGCGATATATTTGTCTTATACTCTGAAAAAATACAAAAACTCGGAATAAGAGATCTAAGAGAGGCAATACTTGTCATACCTCCTTTAGAGCTTTCTTGGATAAAAAAAGTCCCCCATGCTAAGCATGTTGTTGTGGGAAGTCCATCAACGCCGTCAGATATATGTATAAAGAGAATCATGAACTGGATGGGGGGAGGAGGAAGCATAGTGATTGGATTTGAGCTCGATTGAGTATGAAATGTTCAATTCTTCTTTATAACTTACCAAAAAACTTTTATACAAACAAATTTTACTAATTGTCAGGTGAATTTGATGCACATAATGGAGGGTTTTCTGAAACCTGAGTGGTGCGCATTCTGGTTTGCTTTGGCAACTCCTGTAGTGATCTATGGAGCTTGGAGGGTGAAAAGGGAAATCGAAAAAGATCCGAAGGCTAAGTCACTGCTCGCAGTCTCACTCGGATTCATCTTCGTGCTTTCCGCACTCAAATTGCCTTCGGTAACTGGAAGCTGTTCCCATCCTACTGGGACTGGTGTTGCGGTCATCCTTTTCGGTCCTTCAGTCACAGCATTCCTTTCATCAATCGCTCTGCTCTACCAAGCTCTACTACTTGCACATGGTGGTATAACGACGCTCGGAGCAAACACGTTCTCAATGGGGATTGTTGGACCATTTTTCGGATTCTTAGCATATAAAGCACTCAAGAAATTTAGCCTTCCAGTAGCATTTTTCTCTGCTGCAGCAGTAGCGGATCTTACGACTTATGTTATTACATCTCTTCAGCTTGCTCTTGCATTTCCTGCATTTCCAGGAATAGAAGGTGTCTGGATTTCAGCGATAAGATTTCTCGGGATCTTTGCCATAACTCAATTGCCTATTGCAGTTGTTGAAGCATTCCTCGCAGTCGCGCTTCTCAGAAACATTAAGGCTTATTCCCCGGAGGTGAGCACAGCTTGAAGATCTTTAAGCTCATTCTGCCCCTTCTTCTGGTCATCACATGCTCAGCCCAGGAATGGAGCGGTGCGGATGAGATTGCAGAGGACACGATCAAAGAGTTGAACCCAAACTACGAACCATGGTTCTCTCCGATCTTCGAACCAGTGGGTGAACTTGAAACTCTATTCTTTAGCATTCAGGCTGCGATAGGAGGTTTTCTAATCGGTTACTTCCTGGGAAAACATGAGCGAAAGTCTTGAAAGCGTTCAAGTAAGATCACGGAAGCTGATCGATGGTCCAATCAAAGTTTGGCTTGTGATTGTAGCTTTGCCACTGATCCTTATAGACCTTCACGTTCAGTTGATAGCTCTCATATTGTTCTCCGCTCTCTCCTTGCATGCATCTAAGTATTTTCTCAAGCTTATCACAGTCCCATTAAGCTTTATTATACTTGGAGTAGTTGTGATCATGTTTACGATCGACGGAAAAGAAATTGCAAGCTTTTATTTTTTAAAAATTACCGATAAAAGTCTTGAAACCGCTATAAATACACTACTGAGATCTTTCTCAGCAATTTCAGCTCTTAGCTACCTTGTTCTTACAACAACCCTTCCAGAGTTTCTTTCTGCAATCAGGATAAAGGGTTTTCTTAAGGAGATCATGCTCTTGGGCTATAGAGCTATTCAGGTTTTGATAGAAGAGTTTGAAACTCTCAGAATCTCTGCTGACGCGCGTCTCGGATTTTCCGGGATAAAAAAGGCAACTAAGACGACTTCAATGCTTAGCTACATTCTCTTTCTTAGAGCATTCGAAAAGGTTGAAAAGTTCGAAAGGGCAAAGGAAGCGAGATGTTACTCTGGCAACTTTCCAATTCTGAAATTTGAAAATAAAAACTCGGTTTTTGCGATCTCTCTTTTAGCCTTGCTCGCTCTGGGGTTGCTTGTATGATTGAAACCATTGATCTCTGGTTTTCTTACGGTGATAGAGAAGTATTGAAGGGAGTTAATTTTAAAGCAGTTCGAGAAAAAGTTACTGTGCTCATGGGAAAAAATGGAGCGGGAAAGACAACGCTTTTAATGCATCTAAATGGTCTTCTCAAGCCTAAGAAAGGAGAAGTGAGATTTGATGGAAAAAAGATCGATTACAGTAAGAAAAGCCTTTTAGAGCTAAGAAAAAAAGTCTCGATCGTTTTTCAGAATCCCGATGAGCAGATTGTAGCTCCTACGGTTTGGCAAGAAGTGGCTTTCGGACCAGCAAATGCTGGAATGGGCTTTGAAAAAATTGGCGAAGCTCTAAAGCTTGTTGGTCTTGAAGGCTATGAGAGAAGGCTTTGCAGTCAGCTTAGTGGTGGAGAGAAGAAGAAGCTCTCAATCGCGGATGCTATAGCAATGGATCCTGAGTTCATCGTTTTGGATGAGCCTACAGCAGGTTTAGATCAGCCGGGGTTTGATGCGATCGTTAAGTTAATAAAGAAGCTTAGAAACGATGGAAAAGGTGTTATCATCGCAACTCATGACTTTGATCTTGCGAAAAAGGTTGGAGATCGGTTTTACTATTTAGATGGTGGGCGCATCGTTTACGAAGGAGATCAGCTGAATTTTGAGCTTGCGAGAAAGATCGGAATTAGGACGTATGGCTTTGGAGAACTCGTGATTTCGAACGAGAATGGTAAATCGGGTGATTTAATTTTTGTTCTAAATGAAGATTCACCAAAAGAGATTTTTGATAGGGTTTTGAACGCAATTCTAAAAGCTTCTGAAGGGCATCGTGTAATATTAAACTTCAAAAACAATTGCTTGGAAAAAATAAAGGAGTTGATCAACTCAGAGGGAAAGAAATGAAGGTTACGAAGCCAGAGGTAATTGGAGTTCTATTCGTGAAGTTAAAGCCAAGCAAAGAGCAAATTTTTGCAGACGTAGGCTGTGGAAGCGGTAGCGTTGCAGAGTTCTTTGCAAATTTTGTTAAAAAAGTCTATGCAGTCGATGTTGAGGAGAAAGCACTTGAAGAGGCAAAGAGAAGGCTTCAAGGGCTTAACTGTGAAATTCTTAATATGAACGGCACAGATTTTCTTCAAAAATACGAATACGACATTGTTTTCTTTGGAGGGACGAAAAAAATCGAAGAAATGCTTGAAATTGCATGCAAAAAGGCTAAAAAAATTGCTGTGAATGCGGCAAGAATAGAAGTAGCTATCAAAGCGATGGAGAAGATGAAAAATTTTGGATGGCAGTGTGAGCTTTTGGCTTTGAACGTTTGGCATGGTTATGATCTCGCAGGAGGAACCGCTTTTAAACCTTTAAACCCAGTTTTTATGGTGATTGGATGCTCATCGGAGTAAGCTTAGGACCAGGAGATCCAGAACTGCTTACGCTGAAAGCGATCAGAGTAATTAAGGAAGCTGACGAGGTTATAGTTCCGGGAGAGAATGCTGAAAAGCTCGTAAAGCCATATAGAGAGCCAAGAGTTGTAGAATTTCCAATGGGAAAGGGTCGAGAAGTCGCTAAAAGACTTGCTATCGAGCTTGTTGATAGAATTGAGAGGGAAAAGATTGCCTTCTGTTGTATTGGCGATGCTCTGCTTTATTCCACCTTCTCTGAACTCGCAGAAGAGGTTTTGAAGCTAAATAAAAATGCGAAGATCGAGATCGTTCCGGGAATTAGTGTTGTATTCTCAGCTTTGGCATTGACAAAGACTTTCGTTAAGAAGTCACTGCTGATCACGACTAATTTTGAAGAAGAAGTTGTTGCGGTTATGAAGGCTAAGAAAAGTGGAGAGATCGCTGAAAAACTTAGAGAAATGGGATATAAGGAAATGAAATTCGTTGAAAGACTTTTCATGGATGGTCAAAAGATCAGCACCGATATTCCGAAAGAAGCGGACTATTTCTCGCTAATTTTGGGTGTTAAGAGATGAAGGTCTTCTTTGTAGGTTTTGGTCCGGGTGATCCGGAATTGCTAACTCTGAAGGGCTATAGACTGCTGAGTGAAGCGGATGTAATAATCTATCCAGGCTCTATAATCCCTGACGGTAGTTTGAAAGAATTCAGTGGGATGAAGATCAACAGCCATGGAATGAAGCTTGAAGAGATCGTGACTTTGATTGAGAAGTTCGTTAAGGATGGAAAAAAGGTTGTTAGAGTTCAAAGCGGAGATCCAAGCATATATGGAGCAATAAGGGAGCAAATCGAGGAGCTTGAGAAAAGGGGCATTGAATGCGAAGTTGTGCCAGGAGTTAGCAGTGTTTTTGCAGCTTCAGCAAAGCTCAAAGCTGAGCTCGCCACTGCTGACACTCCTACGCTTATCATAACGAGATCTGCCGGAAAAACGCTTGAAAAAGACGAAATCGAGGAGCTTGCGAAAACGAATTCAACGCTTGTTTTTCTACTCAGCTCCGGAAAAATTGATGAGCTTGCTCAAAGGTTGCTGAGAATTCGAGGAGATGAGCCTGCAGTTGTTGCTTACAAGGTTTCACAAGAAGGTGAAAAGATCATCGAGGGAAAGCTTTCAGACATCGCAGAAAAAGCCAAGGGAATAGACAGAATGGCTTTAATAATCGTTGGAAAGGCGTTGAAAAGTGTAAGGAGGTCGAGATTATACTCATAGCGGTTGTTTGCTTTGAAAAAGATCTCGAGAAGATGAGAAAAATTTCTGAGTTCCTTAAAGCAGATCTATTCGTATTTGGAGATCAGATCGAGCTTGAAAAATACGATGTCCTCGTTTTTCGAGCTTCTACAGGAATCGTTGTAAGAAAGCTTTGTGAGAAGCTTAGAAACAAATTCGAGGATCCTGCGGTTGTGGTGATTGATCCAAAGCTTAGCTTTGCAATTCCCTTGCTTGGGGGACATGAAGGGGCTAATGAAGTTGCGAAAAAGCTTGAAAGTCTTGGAATGAAGGCAATAATAACAACTTCTGCAGAATTTGAGGAAGGATATACTATCGGTGTTGGCTTTAGAAAGAATGCAAGCTCCAAGCAGATCGTTGATGCAATTCTCGAAGCCCTAAATTTGATGAAGATTGAAAAAAGTGAGGTGAAGATCTTGGCAACCGCATTGATCAAGAAAAAGAGTAAAGCTTTTAGAGAAGCTGTTAAAATGCTTGGAATTCCTGCTGGTTTTGTTTCGGATGAGAGTATAAATTCGATGAACGTTTCTAAAACATCTGCAGTTAAAATCG
The DNA here is from genome assembly GCA_025058955.1 of Archaeoglobaceae archaeon. GTDB lineage: Archaea > Halobacteriota > Archaeoglobi > Archaeoglobales > Archaeoglobaceae > WYZ-LMO2. The sequence goes on from JANXDV010000026.1 coordinate 5,239, forward strand.
GGCTTAAAAATGTTTCTGAGGCATGTGCTCTTTATTATTCAAAAAATAAGGAGCTTGTTTTGCCAAAAAAAGTTTTTGGAGGTGTTACGGTTGCAGTTGCGAGGTAAGCTTTACGTTGTTGGGATTGGTCCAGGGAGCAAGGATCTGCTCACTTTAAAGGCTTATGAGGTTATAAGGAATGCTGACGTTGTTATAGGACATAAAAGATACATCGAGCTGATCAGAGATCTCGTTCAAGGAGAGATCATCGAAAGCGCGATGAGAAAGGAGCTTGAAAGAGTAAAAAAGGCAGTTGAACTTGCAAAGGAGAAAAAAGTTTGCCTTGTAAGCGGTGGAGATCCTTGCATCTATGGAATTGCATCACTTTTGGAAGAATACATAGCTTCGAATGAAATTCAGGTTGATTACGAGCTAATTCCAGGCATAACCGCTCTCAACGCTGCAAATTCTCTGTTGGGCTGTGCGGTTAGCGGAGATCATGGTGTCCTAAGCCTGAGCGATCAACTCGTTGATTGGGGTAAAATTGAGCATAGACTTAGAGTTATGCTTAGGAGCGACGTTCCAATAGCGATCTACAATCCTTCGAGTAGAAAAAGGGTTGAAAATCTGAAAAAAGCTTTAGAGATAATTTTTTCAGAGAGAGGAGACGTTAAGATTGCAATTGTGAAAAATGCATACAGAGAAGGAGAAGAAGTTAGAATAAAAAAGCTTAGCGAGATCAACATTGAGGAAGTGGATATGAGTAGTATTCTGATCATCTCAAGTTCTGAAACTTTGGTTACAGAGAAGAAAATGCTCACACCAAGAGGCTACAGCATGAAATACGAAGTTGGAGCTAAAACTAAGAGAGCAAAAGAGATTGCAGAGCAGAGTGCTGAGATTCTGAGAGAAGCCATTCCAGGTGACACGCTGAGAGATGAGATCGTAAGAAGAGCGGTTATGGCGACAGGTGATATGAGCTATAGGGATCTTCTTGTCTTCAAGGGTGATCCTGAGCAAGCGGTTGAGGCACTGCGAAGAGGGGCGAAGATCATCGTCGACGTTGAAATGGTTAGAATTGGGCTAAGAGCAAATGCGATCTCTGCGATAAGCTTTGCAAAGGGAAGCGAGAAGACAAGAACAGCAGAAGGCATTTTAAATCTTGCAGAAGAAATAGAAGGGGCGGTAGTAGGAATAGGTAACGCTCCAAGCTCTGCAATGGCTTTATGCGAGGTTGCGGAAAATTATAAGCCTGCGTTCATCGTTGCAACACCCGTTGGCTTTGTAGGAGCAAGTGAGTCAAAAGAGATGGTTAGAAAGCTCGACATCCCTTCGATCACAAATGTGGGAACAAAAGGAGGTAGTGGAGTTTGCACCGCAATTCTGAATTGTCTGATCGAGCATGCGGGATCCCATTGAGCTCTACGAGTATCCAAAAGAATGGTTGAAGAAGGGAGATGAGAAGAAGATCGCAAGCGGTCTCTTCATTCGCACACCTAAAGGATGGCTAAGGCGTGGAATTACAACTGGAACCACTGCAAGTGCCTCGATCATCGCTTCCATAGCTTCTTTAAAGGAAGAATTGAAAAAAGTGACAGTTAAAACTCCCGTTGGCATTGAGGTAAGCGTTAAAGTTTCAGCAAAAAATGGCATTGGTAAGGCAAGAAAGTTCTCTGGCGATCATGAGTTCGACGTAACAAACGGAGTTTTTTTCGTATCAAAGACTACTGAGGAAGATGGAATAAAATTCGGAAAAGGAATTGCAAAAGACAAGGACTTTATTGTAAGTGATTCCGCAAAAAAACAGCTTTGGAAGAATTTCGAATTTGCTTGCGAGCTCTACAATTATATTGGTGGGGTGCTTGTTGAAGCAACATACAAGCAGAAGAGCGAAAAACTTAACGGAATTGCAATCCTCGGCACAACAGGCTTTGTCGAGCCTTGGTGCGATAAATTGGTGAAAACAAAAGTTGAGATTGCGAAAAGATATGATAGGATTGCGGTAACAACTGGAAGAGAGAGCTGGAAGATTGCAAAGGATAGATTTCCAGATTTTCAGCCATTTGTTTTTGGAGTCCATCTTAAAGAGATCATAAAGGCTCATTCTGGAGAAATCATGATCGTTGGAAAGCCTGGATTGTTGAAGCACGTTTTTGGTAGCTACAATAGAGAGGAGATCTTGAGCTCTGCAAGAAAATTGGGGAATGTTTTGGAGGTGGTAATTTGCTGAGCATTGTCGGTGTTGGAATTTGTGAAGGACAGATAACTGAGAGAGCTTCAAAAATTATAAAAGATGCAGAAATTGTTTTTGGAAGCAAAAGAGCTTTAAAATTAGCTTCAAAGTTCATCGTGGGTAAGACCATGGAGCTTAATAGATTTAATGAGGAGATCTATAAAGAGATCGAAAAAATCGCTCAGGAGAAAAATGTTGTTGTCCTTTCAACAGGAGATCCAATGATTGCTGGACTTGGAACAAAGCTTAAAGGCTATGTTGAGCCGGGAATTTCGAGTGTGCAGATGGCTCTTGCAAAGCTTCGTGAAGATCTTTGCAATGCGATTGTAATCGATGCCCATGCGAAGAATGCTGAAAAGGAGTTTGATCTGATCGAGAGAAGGAATTTGATAATATTAGCGGACAAAAAATTCGATCCCTCGGTTTTCGGGAGCAGAAAGGTGGCACTTCTCGAAGATCTATGCGGTAATGAGAAGTTAGTAATTGGAAAAGCAAATGAGATAAAAATAGGCTCAGACTACTCTATTCTCTTCTTATGGAAATAGCTACCCCATAACACTTCGATCGATCGTCGCTTCCGCTATGTCCGCAGAGTAGGCAAGAATTCTGTTCGTGCTGTCGAGGATCGTTTTCAGATAGATCATCTCCTCCTTAGGATACTTCAGAAGTTCTTCCTGTAATTTGAGGAAATCTTTCTTCAAATTCGCTATTTTGTCAAGGACTTCTTCTGCTATCTCAATGTCATACTTCATGAAGGCAATCATAGAGCTTTTGGCTATTTCATAAACTTCACTTATGGCTGAGAGTTCTCTATAACTCTTTTCAAGCTTTAAAATGGCTTCAGTCATGTTCTCTATGTGATCCGCTATTCTTTCAACATGTCTAACAAAAGACCTGAAAAACCTTGCATCTCCAGAGAGTCTCAAGATCAGCAAGTAAAGCCTATCAACTTCGCTCTCTCTAAAAGCTATAGAACTTGCAATTTTCTTGTCGAATTTCTGCGAAGAAAGTTTGATGAAATCCTCAAGCATACTCAAACAAACTCTGCTAATCCGCTCAATCATCTCTTCGAGGTTTATCTTCGATGGATCCAAATGAGCCATCAGCTCCATCTCATCGCCCGTGTCTTCCATGATCTCCATGCCGATGAGCATGTCTGAAGCAAAAGCAATTGCCCTTCTTTGCTCTTCTGTGTTCACCTTTACTCTCAAAACATCGTAGTTTGCAAGATAATGTGCAATGATCCTTCTCAGAACCCGATCAAAGCTTAGAGATTCTAAGTCTAAAAATTTCTCTTTTTTTCCAGCCTCTCTTGGAAAAATCGTTATCCTATCATCAGAAATTTCTAAATATATGTGATCTCCGTCTTTCAAACCATTTTTCTGAACCCAATCCTTTGGCAACGTTAGAATATAGCTACCCTTACCACTTTTGAAGATCTTTCTCGGTTCCATGAGTTAAGTAGGCATATCTTTAAAATACTTTTGCTATATACCTATCATTACTTCAATGAAAATAAACGGATTAAAAATATAAATTGGGGAGTGTATATTCTCACGTGATCGGTATGAAGAAAGTGCTCGCATTCGGGATTTTGGTGGCATTGCTAATGCTTGGCTGTGTTTCTGAAGAAAGCAAAGAAGGGGCAATGGAGCAGATAAAGATCTATGGCAGTGGAGCAAGTTTTCCCGCACCACAAATAGAGAACTGGATTTCGGAATTTAGCAAGGTGAACAAGAATGTTGTGGTGGAATATGCAAGCAAAGGCTCAGGAGCGGGAATAAATGATTTCAAGTCAAAGCTTGTGCATTTTGCCTGCACAGATCCGCCAGCAAAGAAATCCGAATGGGAAGAATTTGAAAAGCTTGGAAAGCCGTTGCAGTTCCCCTTCATAGTAGGAGCGGTTGTTGTTGTTTACAATCTTCCCGTTGAAGGGCTAAAACTCGATGGAGAAACGATTGCAAAGATCTTCATGGGAGATATAGAGTTCTGGGATGACGAAAGAATTAAGGCTCTCAATCCAAATGCAAATCTTCCACATGAGAAGATCATCGTGATCCACAGAAGCGATTCAAGTGGAACAACGGAGGTTTTCACAACATATCTCTCACTCGTCAGCGAAGAATTTAAGAAGAGAGTGGGAGCAGGTAAACTTGTAGACTGGCCTGTGGATAAACTTGGTAGAGGATTTGGTGGTAAGGGAAATGAGGGAGTGTCTGCGATGTTAAAACAAACGCAGAACAGCATTGCCTACGTGGAATTAGCATATGCGTTGCACGAGAACTTCAAGATGGTGAGCATAAAGAATGCGGAAGGCAACTTTGTCAAGGCAAACAGTGAAACGATAAGCTCTGCAATTTCTGCAAGCTCTGCTTATGTTCCAGACCCAACTGAAGGTTATAAAGAAGATCCAAAGCTTTTCCTGAATGCCAAAGGCAAAAATTCATATCCAATAGTTTCCTTCAGCCACGTTTTGCTCTGGCAGAGCTATCCCGAAAAAGAAGCTAAAGCGATCAAGAGCTTCTGGAAATGGGTGCTCACTGAGGGGCAGAAGAAGATAATAGATGGTTACGCTCCAATTCCAAAAGAAGTTGCGGAACTTGGGCTGAAAGCGGTAGAGTCGATTAGGGGTGAGTAATGGATAAATTCAAAATTTTTTTATTACCCGTGGTTGGTTTAGTTTTTGGAATTATAATTCTAATGCTAATCGTTTTTTCCCTAAATTCTATCCCAATATTTCAGCGAGAGGGAATTGCGATCTACACAACAAACATTTGGAAGGCTGGTGAAGTGCCAGAGGAGGAATTTTACGGAATTCTCGCTGCAATTTATGGAACTCTTTACACTTCAACGATCGCAATTCTAATCTCCTTGCCAATCTCAGTCGGACTCGCGGTTTTCATTTCTGATCTATTACCAAAAAAATTAAGAGAATTTTTTATAATTCCTACAGATATAATGGCGGGATTACCTACGATTTTATATGGTATTTGGGGCATCTTTGTGCTTGCTCCAAGCCTTTCAGGAATGATGAAGTTCCTTTACGATAATTTCTCCTTCATTCCATTTTTCTCCTACTACAATCCAACGGGCTTCAGCTACCTCTCTGCTGGTATTCTGCTTGCGATCATGGTTACTCCTTTTGCAACCTCGCTAATAAGAGAAGCTTACATGGCCATCCCGAGCATATATCGTGAAGCGGTTTATTCTCTTGGTTTGACAAGATATGAAGCTACAAAAGTTCTTCTTAGCTATATAAAACCCGCAATCCTCGCTGGAACGCTTTTAGCATTTGGAAGAGCGGTTGGAGAAACTGTTGCGGTAAGCTTGGTCATAGGCAACGCATTCAACATTCATTCCAGTCTCTTCGCTCCAGGATACACGATTTCTTCTTTAATAGCTAATCAGTTTGGCAACGCTTTTATCTACGAATTCATGCCCTCCGCTCTATTTTCGGCTGGACTCGCTTTATTCTTAATCGGCTTAGTGGTGAACGTCTCAGGATTACTCGTGCTCAAGAGGTGGGGTTATGCTTAGGGAGTTGAAGAACAAAGTTTTCATTCTCTATCTCATAATCTCCGCTTTTTTAGTGCTCTTTCCTTTACTTCACATTCTCTTCAGCGTTTTTGCAAACGGAATTCCAGTTTTGCTAAAGTTTGGCATGGAATTTCTTACAGAAACGCTTCCAGCACCAAATAAACCTGGAGGCGGAATATTTCCAGCAATTTACGGCACATTCGTCATGGTATTCTTAGCCTCGCTCATTGGAATTCCACTTGCAGTTTTAGCAGGCATATTTGTTGCGGAATACCCAAACAACGCCTTAAGCAAGGCAACAAGATCTCTATTGCTAATAATGATGGAGTTTCCTACGATCTTGGTAGGTCTCTTCGTTATGGCAATAATCGTTTTGCCTTTAGGCAGTTTTTCCGCTTTAGCAGGTGCAATTGCTCTCTCAATAGTCATGCTTCCATATGTCGCAACTTACACTGAGCAGGCAATGCGTTCTGTTCCTCAGCAGTATAAAGAAGGAGCGTATGCTTTAGGATTGCGAAAAGTGCGAGTAGTTTTCTCAATTACACTTAAAATTGCAAAGAAAGGTGTGGTGACTGGATTGCTAATAGGAATGGCAAAAGTGTCTGGAGAGACCGCTCCGCTGATCTTCACAGCGGGAAATGCTTGGAGAAGCACAGGCGGAGCACTTGAGCCAGCTGGAGCGGTTCCTTTGTGGATCTATTACTTGGTTCAGCAACCATATGCAAACTACCATGAGCTCGCATGGGGAGCGGCTTTTGTGCTTATGGTATTCTTCTTGGCAATCTTTCTCCCAATAAGGCTTAGCATGGTGAGATCATGAACGCTCTGGAGATCGAAACGCTTAAAATTTGGTATGGAAATCATGAAGTTCTTAAAGGAGTCGATCTGAGCATTCCAAGCAACAACTGCTTTGCAATCATGGGTCCTTCAGGCTGTGGTAAGTCGACCTTGCTAAAGGCAATTAACAGGCTGATCGAACTTAACGATAACGTTAGGATCTTTGGCGACATAAGGCTCTTTGGTGATAGCATTTTTAAGATGGATCTCACGAAGTTGAGAAGAGAGGTTGGAATGGTCTTCCAGCATCCAAATCCTTTCCCACACATGAGCATTTACGACAATGTAGCTTTTGCTGTTAAGTGCAACAAGATTGCTAAGGGAAAGGAAGTGGACAAAGTGGTGGAATGGGCTTTGAAAAAGGCTGTGCTATGGGATGAAGTGAAGGATAGATTGAAGGATAAGGCTAACAAGCTCAGCGGTGGTCAAATGCAAAGGTTGTGCATCGCAAGAGCTTTGGCTTTAAAGCCAAGGGTTTTGCT
>JANXDV010000027.1 GCA_025058955.1 Archaeoglobaceae archaeon
TCTACCTCCTTCAAGACTTTGATTGTTGACAGCATGATCAGGATCATAAGAGAGACGAGAAAAAGGATTGCGAGCAGATATGTGTTTAAAAATGTTATTCCTCCTTCCAGAACTTTTAGCTTAGTCCCTACGGGTGATCTTAAAATTAAAAATGCTGCAACAACTACTATTGCAATAGACCACAAAAAACTGATCTTTCGAGAGCTTTTTGCTCTATAAGTTGCTGCAACCGCAATTGTGATCACACCAACAGCTCCTACGAATACAAGAGTTATCAAAACAACTGAAGGCTGTAGATTGTAGAATGCATAAATTCCTGCGATGAAAAGCATTGTAAGAGACATGTAGAGAGCGGAGTAGAAGTTATCCCTCGTAAGCAATGAAGCAATTGCAGACAACAAAGCCATTACTCCGAGTAGTGGAACAAGGAAATATAAATCCATGATTGCCATAAACCGCTATCTATTGATAAAGTTTACTGTGTCCAAAAGATTACAACTCGAGTTTTTTAAGATCACTTCAATTGTTGTGAAAAGCTAACAAACTGTAAGTTGAACAATTATTCCAAAATTGTTTGAAGATATTAGGGTTGAGGGAACAAATTTTACAAAAAAGAGTGTGAAAAAGCAATCTTATCTCTTTCTAACTGCTCCAAAAATTTGCGGATCCTTCTTATGCTTTTTAACCCCAGAAAGAAAAGTTTGAAATACTGAAAGGTTACAAGAATTTAAAGCGGGGTAGGGTAGTCAGGTAATCCCGGCGGGCTCATAACCCGCAGATCCGTGGTTCAAATCCACGCCCCGCTATTCGCTTTGCTTTCACCCTGCCTCGCTTTTCAAATAAAATTTTCTTTAAAATAATTCGGTGAGATTAAGGAGGAATGCTATTTTAAAGCCGTAAAAATTAAAAAATTTTAAGATCGTGGCTAAATTTTCCTTTTCCAGTGCAATAATGCGATCGAGATTAAAGCGGTGAGAGTTAGCAATAATTCAAATCCCGGAGTTGTTTTTGTCTCGGGAGGTTTTGCAGGGGTTATAGTTTCACCTTTAACGAAGATTTTAGCTCCATAAACTTCGTTGTTTGTCTCATTATGCTCTTCGACTTGATCTTTTGGATCCGCAACGATCTTTATCCTATACAATCCTCTCGGGAGCTCTTTCGAGATCACTTTCTCCGAGCTGAAAGTTTTCGCCTCTTCTGCAAGGATCTGCTCGTTCTGGATGCGATCGATCTCATAGAGCTTCCCATCTTCGCCTTCAAGATAGATCGCAACTTCATGTGCTCCCGCTTTTACAGGACTGAAATTTTTTATTTTGAAATCGATGTAAAGCTTCTCTCCCCAGAAAATCTCAGATGGGTAAGCTTCAACAAACTCTGGGATCAGATCTGAAGCAGCGACACCATATTTCCAGACGACTTTCACATGAGCGGTCTTTCTGAATGGATCATTGTTTTCAATGACTAAGAAGTAGTTTCCGCTCCTCTCAGGAATGAAGACTTTCGAATAAGTTGTGACAACTTTTGTGGAGAAAATTGGTCCAGCGGTTTTCCCCTCTTTATATAACTGGAAGTTCTCCTCATCGAAGAGATAAATATTCACGAGTTTGCTGTTCACTTCATATACACTAACAGTAACCCTGTTCTGAGCTTTGCCCGTTAAGCTTATGTAAAAACTTACGAAATTGTAATTCTCCATTGGAATCGTCAGAGTCTCATTTACAACTTCTTTTTCAAAAATATCGTAGATCGTTAGGTCTCCAAGAGTAGTCGGAGTTAGCAAAATTAGAGTTGCTGATATGAGCAATAAAGTTCGAACCAGCATCATAAGATAAATAAAAATTGAGAGATATAAAAATATTTCGAAGACTTTAACGCTAATCAAAGAATTCTATTTTTAACTCCTCCTCCTGAGCAGATAAGCCAAAGCGAGTTACTAAGAGCAAAACTAAAGCCAAGCATTTTATATAACCACATGTTCTCATCTCCATGGAGCTAAAAGTTTGTGTTAGCAAAGATATAAATTTTACGAAAGCTCATGTAAGCGTATCTGTTAACGCCTTCTTAGGTAAAAATTGGAATTATTATTCCTTAAAAATCGGAATGATCTTCTCCGCATAGATCTTCATCACAAGCTTTGGATCTGGACCGACGTTTATGATCATCAAATGCTTAACTCCCGCCCTTCTGAACTCCTCTATTTTTGAAATGCACTCCTCTGGATTTCCAACGATGAAGAAGTCCGCCAAAATATCGTCGCTGACCTTTGAAGCATATTCTATGAACTTTGAAAGTGAGTCATCGGTTAACAAAAGCTTTTCGAAGTAAAATCTCTTCGAAAAATCCTTTGGAACATCAATGCTGTAGCCAGATTGCTCAACTTTTTCAAGTGCAGAAATCACAATGCCAGCGAACCTTCTTGCCCTTTCCATTGCCTTAGCGCTATCGTAGTCAATGGCGGTATAGATCTGCAAAGCGGTGTCTATTTCTTCGAGCTTTCTTCCAGCCTTCTCCGCCCCTCTTTTCACATCTTCCAGATTTTCCTTGTATGTCTTCGGAGTCTCAACTATTGGCATCCATCCATCGCAGAGCATTCCCGTGAGCTCTCTCGTCCTCTTTCCATTTGCTCCAAGGTATATGGGAATTTTCTGCATCGGCTTGATCTGCAAAAAAGCTTTTTCGAGCTTGAAAGCTTTTCCTGAATAGGAAAACTGCTCTCCTTCCCAAAATCTCTTAACGATCTCGAGACCTTCTTTGAGCTGTGAGAACTTCTTCCATGGAATACCGAAAGGTGTGATATTCATCGCTTCACCGCTACCAATTCCCAAGAAAATCCTTCCTGGAGCTAAGTTGTCAAGAGTTGCAAAGAACTGTGCAAGGATCGAGGGGTGATAGCGGGCAAAATCTGTTACGCCAGTTCCGAGCTTTATCCTCTGGGTTTTTACCGCAATGGCGGAAAGCAGTGCCAAGGTGTTTGGTGTAAATCCTGGAGGAACCATCAGCGTATGGTCTGGCATCACGATCGAGTTAAAGCCCAATTCTTCGCTTTGGATCGCTATGCTCATAGCTCTATCCAGCGAAGACATAGGAGGGGACAAAACATTTCCGAACTTCATGCGATCGGATTGTTGTTCCATTTATAAATTTTTATTCGTGTTATGAAAATTCCTAAGCTCAGATCCTTTAATTCTTTTGCCCTTTTTCAAGGCTTTCTTTTACTCCTTCAAAAACAACTTGCCAGATCTTTTTTCCCAAATTGGTTGCAGGACCTGTAAATTTCTCATAATCTCCATCCATTGTGCTTAAAATGATTATAGCATCTGTATTTGTGCCTGTAAAATCATATCCGAGCTTAAAAAGTGCTTTACTCTTAGCTTCTGTTGCGGTAATTATTGCATTTAACATTCCCGATTTGCTGAGCTTTGCTTCTAAAACGAGAATTATGTTGATCGTCATGTCATTAGGGTTCTCAACTCCAGCGGTGACAAATGCGGTGACATTTTCAAAGCTTTGGATACTCAAATTCTCCATTGGAACTGCAGTTAGAAGACCGAAATAACTTTTAAGCCCATACTTTTTTGCAACAAGCCTTAAATATTTCTCTGCAGACATTTTATAAAATTCATCGCTTACAGTGTGATTGAAAGCATTTTCAAGCTTCTTCCATCCACCAATAAGCCCGGTGCTAATTCCAAAGAAATTTCCATAGACTATTAGCGTATTCTTATCAATATAGTAGTTTTTGTATGGCATTCACATCCCCCTCTTTTTAAAAAGATCATTTCTCTCAATTTAAGAGCTCTTCATGAAAGTTCCTTTTGAGAAAATTTTTTATATTGCAGATCCACGAGCTTTATGCCTCTCGTTCCTCATCGCCATTGTATTGTTTGCGGGAAAGCGATTGAAGCGGATAAATACTACTGCGGTGATGAATGCCAGCAAAGAATGGAGAAAGAGAGAAAAAGACAGAGAAATTTCACTTTGTTCATGTTTCTGATGCTTCTAATAATTCTGCTGATGTTCTGGCTACCATTGCTCAGATAGCTCTCCCGGAACTGGAACCGGATATCTACCAGTAAGACAAGCAGTGCAGAACTCTTCTCCTCCCAATCTTTTTAAAGCCATGAGCAATCCCTTTAGACTGAGATAACTCAGGCTGTCCGCTCCAACGATCTCCCTGATCTCCTCAACGCTATGCTTCGAGGCAACAAGCTCTTTTCTCGTCTTCATGTCTATGCCGAAGTAACAGGGGGCAATGATCGGAGGACTGCCAACTCTTAAATGCACTTCTTTTGCTCCAGCTTTCTTTATCATTTCCACTATTCTCTTCGAAGTCGTTGCTCTAACTATGCTGTCATCTACGAGCACGATCCTCTTGTTCATAGTGTTTTCCTTAATCACATTCACTTTGAATTTCACAAGAAGCTCTCTAAGCTCTTGTTTTGGCATTATGAAGGTTCTACCAACGTATCTGTTTTTTATCAAGCACTCCATATATGGCAATCCAGATCTCGTTGCATAACCAATTGCTGCAGTTATACCGCTGTCTGGAACCGCTGAGACGAAATCCGCATCAGCTGGTGATTCTTCAGCAAGAATTTTACCCATTTCTGTTCTTGCTTTATACACATTTATTCCGTCGATGATCGAATCTGGGCGGGCGAAATAGATGTATTCGAAAATGCAAACCGCTTTTCTATTGCTTTTTGCAAACTTTATAAATTCAAGCTCTCCGTTTTCTATTATAACCGCCTCCCCTGGTGCAACGTCTTTGATAAACTTGCCCTCTAAAGCGTCGATCGCACAGCTCTCACTGCAGATCAAATAACCGTCTTCAATTTCCCCAATGCAGAGGGGTCTGAAACCAAGGGGATCGCGATAGGCAACGATTTTGTCGTTTATGAGCAAAACGCAAGAATGGCTACCAACGAGTTTTGTGTTTAATTCTTGAAGGTATTCTTTAAAATCTCCCTCTTTTAAAAGGATCTTTGAGAGCAGTTGTGCAATGATCTCTGAATCTGAATCGGAAGTGAAAACGCTACCTTCGTTTTCAAGTTCTTTTCTTAATTCAAGATGATTAACAAGATTTCCGTTGTGTGCAACCGCTATGCTACCGATCTTTGATTTAACAACAAATGGCTGTGCATTTTCCAATCTTGACAAACCAGTGGTTGAATATCTAACATGTCCAATGGCGTATTTAGCGGGGATTAGATCTTCCTTGTTGAAAACCTCAGAAACCAGACCCATTTGCTTTTTATAGCGAAGTGTATCACTGTAGAAAGCAATTCCAGCTGACTCTTGCCCACGATGCTGCAGCGAAAAAAGAGCGTAGTAAATGTATTGTCCCGCTTTGCAATTCTCGCTATAGGCTCCAGCGATGCCACACATCAGACACGATCCTTCGTTTTATTCACCCACCTGTAGCTTCTAAGTCTTTTACTTCTTCCAAAGCCACAGGCTGAGCAGTATCTCTTTCTCCAGTGGAATGAATTTCTTCCACATCTTCTACATCTCACATGAACCATTTTTCTATTCCTTCTACCCATCGAAGCGGTTCCTTCCGACATCACTCACCACCCACTGAGGGAGAGATGAAAACAACCGTATCTCCCCTGATTATAACACTTCCAACTTTTCTAACTATTTCTCCACCCTGAATTTCCTCAGCGTTCAAAAGAACTAAATTCATGTGGATGTCGTAACCGTCAAGAGTTCCTCTAAATTCTCTTCCACCTTTCAATCGCACGATCACTGGCGACTTTAACGATTTGTTTAAGATATCTAAGGGACGAACTGGCATTTCAAGACCCCCTTTTTCTTGAGCATCTTTCTTGCTTAGCTATTTAAAAGTATCGCTTGCTTCAAAGCTATTCCATTTTAAGGCATGTTTTAAAAATCGAAACACATTTGAGTTGTGCGAATTGTTGAGGAAAATCTGAGAGATCACGAAGGAGAAATAAAGCTGATCCCAGAGAATCTGGATGATCTTTGGCATTTAAAGTTCATAGTTGAGAGAGGAGACTTAGTTTTTTCGCTAACTAAAAGAGTAAGTCATAGCGATGACAAACTCAGGGGAGATAAGGAGCTGATCACTGTGAGAATCGGCATAGAAGTTGATAAAGTTGAGTTTCACAAATTTGCAAACAGGCTCCGCATCAGCGGTAGGATCGTTTCAGGTGTGGAAGAGTCTGGATTTCACACTCTTAATGTTTCGATTGGCAAAGAGTTGAGCATTTTGAAGAAATGGAAAGAAGAACAGTTGAAGAGATTAAGAAAAGCAGTTGAGAGCTCCAAAAGACCAGAAGTAGTCATATTGACGATCGAAGAAGGTGAAGCTATTGCGGGAGCTTTGCGAGATTGGGGGGTTGAAGAGATCTTTGAAAAGAGAACTTCTTATGCTAAGGATTACGGTGGAGCGAGAAAAGAGTTCTTTGAAGAACTCTTTGAGACTCTCAAGAATTTGAACTTCAGATTCCTTGTGCTTGCTGGTCCTGGTTTCACAAAGAAGGATTTTTACGATTATCTGAGGCAAAAAGATGCTGAAATGGCTAAAAGAACGGTTATAGTGGATACTTCTATGATCGGCAAAAGAGGTTTTGTTGAAGTTTTGAAGAGAAGAACGATTGATCGGCTTATTGGAGAGATCAGACTTGCAGAGGAGGCGGAATTGGTGGATAGATTGCTTGAAGGTATTGCAAAGAACGAAAAAGTTTCTTATGGACTTGAAGAGGTAAAGAAAGCGAAAGAATATGGAGCAATAGAAATTCTTCTTGTTTCTGATGATTTTTTGCTTAAAGAGAGGGAGAATTGGGCGATCGATGAATTCATGCAGGATGTTGAAAAAGCAGGTGGAAAAGTTTTGATCCTTAGTTCTGAATTTGAGCCTGGAGAGATCGTTTCGAAACTTGGTGGTATATGTGCGATCTTACGATTTGAAATCAAATAAATGGATAATATTCTCAGTTCTTGCTTGCATATACTTCTTCGTCTACTTCCACAGAACCTCTCCAGCGGTTATGGCAGATGAATTCATGAGGGAATTTGCAGTTTCTGCATTAGCAGTTGGAATCCTTTCTTCAGCCTATTTTTATCCATACGCAATTTTGCAGATCCCAGTTGGAGTTCTTTCCGATCTTAAAGGGGCAAAATGGACTGTAATGAGCTTTACTTCTATAGCCTTCTTTGGTGTCCTCACTCTTGTTTTTGCAACCAATTACGAGATGGCGGTATTTTCAAGACTTCTCATAGGTATTGGCGTAGCGGGAGTATATGTTCCCACGATAAAGATCATATCTGTTTGGTTTAGAGAAAACGAGTTTGCAACCGCTACAGGAATTCTTTTTGCAATTGGGAATCTTGGAGCAATTCTTTCAGCTTATCCATTAGCTTTAGCGGTCGAACTTTTTGGTTGGAGACTTCCATTTGCTTTTGTTGCAATCATAACTCTGATCTTGATCTTTCTCTGCTTTAAAATTGTTAAAGACGCTCCAGGAGATTTTAAAGAGGAGAAGATTAAAAGAGAGGACGTATACCTTATCGTTGGTAATCTCTCACTTTGGCTAATCGCAATCTCTGCAATGCTCAGATATGGAATCGTGATGGGATTCCAGGGACTTTGGGGTGGTCCATATTTGATCGACGTCTATGGGCTGTCAAAAGCTACCGCTGGGACAATTCTGATGCTCGTAGGAGTTGGAACGATCTTTGGTGCGGTTCTTTTTGGTAGAATCTCTGATCTCATAGGGTTTAGGAAGACAATATTGGTATTTGGAGGCATTGGATCTACAATAACATTGCTACCTCTCGTAATTTCTACTTCTACACTTAATGTTACTTCAATTTGTCTAATCTCATTTTTAATAGGCTTTTTCTCAAGCACAGGTCCGGTGGCTTATGCGATTGTGAAAGAGCTTTTTCCGCTAAGAATGACTGGCTTGTCGATGAGCGTTCTCAATGCCTTTCCATTCCTGGGTGCAGCGTTATTTCAGACTATAATGGGTTACTTGATGGATTCTGTTGGGAAAATTAACTCTGTTTATCCAGCAGAGGCTTATCGCTTATCTTTCGAGTTTTGCCTTTTTGCCTCAATTGCCTCTGTAATTTGTGTTCTTTTTGTAAAAGAGAAAAACAGAGAGCAACAGTAACTTTCATTTTTGCAGGAAAAGAATATATATCACTAAAGCTAAATATAATTAAATGATTGAAAGATACAATTTGCTGAGGAGTTTCATAAAGTCCGAGATCGTTGAGGATGTGAAGTTTGATAACGTTGTTAGTGAATACTGGGTTGCGGAGCCTTTTATAAAGATCGTAATCTTCGAAGATGTTGAGCACAATAAATTGAAATACTTTGCAATTGAACCTTCCTTAAATGTTGATGAGCTTAAAATTCTTGCTTCTTTAATCGTAGACTTGAGAAGAGTTTTAACAATTCGTGATATCTCTCTCGAGCCTGAAGAAAGAGCGAAAGCACTTGTGAAAAATTTTGAAAAGCTCACAAAGGAGTATGGGATAAAAGTTAATAGCGATCTCTATTCCAGAATGCTATATTACCTCTTTCGCGAATTCTTTGGCTATAGCATCATAGAACCTTTGATGGTAGATCCAAATGTTGAGGACATTTCCTGTGATGGTTACGATATTCCGATCTTTGTCTATCAGAAAAACTATGGTTATCTTGAGACCAATATAAAGATCCCAAAATTAGCTTTGGATCGGCTCGTTATGCTTCTAACTCAGAAAAGTGGAAAGCACATCTCCTTAGCCAACCCAATAGTTGATTCGACACTTCCAGATGGGAGTAGACTTCAAGCTACCTTTGGAACTGAAATAACACCAAGAGGTTCAAGCTTTACGATAAGAAAATTCGCTACTCAGCCTTTGACACCACTCGATCTAATTAGATTTGGCACAATTCCCTTGGGAATCATGGCTTATCTCTGGCTTGCAATAGAGCATAAACTCTCTGTGATCGTTGTCGGAGAAACTGCGAGTGGAAAAACAACGACGCTTAACTCTATACTCATGTTCGTTCCGCCTGATGCGAAGGTCGTTTCCATTGAGGACACAAGAGAGATCAGGTTATACCATGAGAACTGGCTCGCTCAAGTGACAAGAACAGGTATAGGAGAGCAGGAAATAGACATGTATGACCTGTTAAAGGCTGCATTAAGGCAGAGACCAGATTATATAGTAGTTGGAGAAGTTAGAGGAAAAGAAGCGCAGACATTGTTTCAAGCAATGTCCACAGGACATGCGAGCTACTCCACTTTCCATGCGGGAGACATAAATCAAATGGTATACAGATTCGAAAGCGATCCACTAAATGTTCCAAGGAGTATGCTCCAGTTCTTGGACATCGTTCTTGTCCAGAACACGTATTTGAGAGGTGCAAAAAGAATTAGGAGAACTAAGGAAATAAATGAGATCCTTGGAATAGATCCAGTGGACAAGAATTTACTCGTGAATCAATTCGCGAGATGGGATGCGAAGAGGGATGACCATATAGAAGTTAGCACTCCAAAGAAGCTTGAAAAAATTGCGATGTCGAGAATGGATGACGTTTACGAGGAGCTTCAGAGAAGAAAGAGGTATTTGGAATGGATGATCAATATAGGGGTTAAGGATTACACGGAATTTACTAAGCTGATTCACAACTACTACAGAAATCCCGAAGTTGCAATTTCGAGAGCTTTATGAGCGCTCCGAATTTCATGATAAGATATTTCAGGAAAAAGATCGATGCAAATCCCCATAGGTATTCAGACCTCGAGAGGGCAATAGAGGCTTCGAGAATTCGCACAACAACTGCGGAATTTCTTGCAAGATCTCTATTTTTCTCACTCATCGCAATGCTAATTGGAGTCTTTTTCGGGATCATGATTTCATATTTCCTAAGGAAAACATTTGGGATCGAGTATATTTATTTAGGAACATTCTTAGAATTCTGGAAAATTCAAATTGCTCTTTCCTTGCTTATAGCTCTTATTTTCTTTGGCTTCGCTCGATATCTCTTTCTTTCATATCCCTACTATGTAGCAAGTTCGAGAAGGAGTAAGATAGACTCCGCACTACCGCATGCGGTAAACATGCTTCTCGGAATGGCAAAGGGAAATGTTCCAATGATTTCAGCAATAAGATTCATTGCGGAGAACAAGCACCTTTTCAGTGAATTAAGCGTTGAATTTGAGAAAATAACAGTTCTTGTTGAAATGGGTAGAGATTTAGAGAGTGCTATGAAATTTGTTGCAGAAACAACTCCTTCCGAGAAGTTAAGAGTTTTTCTCGAGAATTTCATCGATGTTTATCGTGGGGGTGGGAATGTATTGGATTACCTAAAAGCTAAATCTGAGCAATTCTTTTCAGAAAAGGAGAGACTTTACACTCTATACTCGGAGTCGATGCAGATCATAGCAGAGATCTATCTTGCCCTTTTCATCGTTGCTCCCTTGTTTTTCCTAATCGTTCTCGTCGTGTTCAATATGATCGGAAGTTCAACCTTGGAACTTTACAGAATTTTTGCATACACAGTTTTACCTTTGGGCTCCTTGATCGTTCTATGGTTAGCCTATTCCTCGACTGCTCGTGAGAGCAGGAGTGTTGGTGAATTTGAAATGGAAGAAGAGGAGATATTTGTCAGAACTAAAGAAAGGACACCAGGTTTTAGATTTAGCAAATTTAGGAGAACGTTCAACAAAATTAAAAACTTCCTAACTTATCCAATCGTTGAGATGCCATACGTTTTGAAATTCAAATATATTCTCTTCTATCTCCTCTTACCACCTGCTGTTTTTTTCACGATCTTCTACAACAGAATGGAATTCGATTATCTCTTATTCACAACTCTGCTCGCCTTTGGATTGCCTACGGTATTCTTTGTAGAATATCGCGAGAGATTGCTTAGAAAAGCTGAAAAAGAGCTTCCAGATTTTCTGAAACAGCTTGCTTCACTTAATGAAGCGGGATTGAATGTAGTAGAGGCTTTGAAGAATATAAGTGATACCGAAGCGGGAGTTTTAAACAAGGAAATAAGGACTATAAAGAGGAGATTAGAATGGGGAGAACTAATAACTTCAGCATTTGTCAGACTTGAAAGAAGAATAAGAAGCGGTGTCTTTCAGAAGGCAGTTTCGATGCTCATAAAAGCTATAGAAGCGTCGCCAAGCATAAGAGAAGCTCTTATTGTCGCTTCAAACTTCTCAGAGCTCGAGATAGAGATGAGGAACAGGCTTAGGGATATGATGAGCACTTATATAATTATAATCTACCTTGCTTTCGGCGTCTTTTTATACACCGCCTACGTTCTCATTAAGAATATGCTCGCCGTGTTTGCATCCATTGAAGTTACTCAGATCGCAACAGCAATAAATTTAGCAGAGCTGGAAAATGTTTTCATAGAAACCTCTATTCTTGTGGCAGTTTTTTCTGGATTGGCTGCGGGTGTAATGGGAGAAGGAAGAGTTGAGGCGGGATTGAAGCACATCTTTCTGCTCGTGGCGATCACCTATGTTTTCTTCAAGTTCTTTGTTTAAAACGAGGATCTCAGCTCACTTCCTTGATGCCTTTGTTTGCGAGGGGGAGCTTGTTACAGTGGAGGGTTGGCTAACTTTCTACGATGAAAGGGAAAAGGAGTGGAAACCATTGGATGGAAGGATAAAGTTCTATCTCGATGGAAAGGAGATTGGAGAAGCTGAAGCTAAGGCGGGATCTTTTTCCTTCTCATTCTTATCTCCTTATATTGGAAGACATAAGCTCGACATGAAGTTCAAAGCTCCAGGATATGAACCAAGCTATAGATCACTTGATTTCGAAGTTGTAAAAGCTGAAAAGAAGTCAAATGTTTTGAGAATGGCAAGATTGGCGTTCATTCTTATAATGCTTCTTGTTATCGTTTTATTTCTCTCAATTTTCATCGCTAAACAATTCTAAGCTTTTTAAAGCGTATTGCAGGCGAAATTGTGGATTCTACCTGCTTGCTATCCCCACAATACCCTTCAATTC
>JANXDV010000028.1 GCA_025058955.1 Archaeoglobaceae archaeon
CCGCAGAATTTAGGAATGAAGGAACGATCAAGGGAAATTATGAGCAAGTTGCAAAAAATTTTAATGCTTTAGATCCCCGAAGCCTAATACTGCCAAAAGATTGCCCATACAACGAAGATGTTGTGCTCAGATGGATCTTGGGTTATGATCTACTCCAAGAGGAGGAAATTCTCGTTCCCGTGAGTGCGGTTTTTCATCCTTATACTCCAATGGGTGATCTTCATCTCTTTAGGACTAACACTAACGGACTCGCCTCTGGAAACACGATCGAAGAAGCGATTCTTCACGGACTTATGGAAGTGATCGAGAGAGATGCCTGGAGTATAGCTGAGCTTTGCAAAAATGGTGGCAAGGTTATTGAAACAAGTAGCCCTATTGTTCAAGAATTGATCGAGAAGTTCAAAAAAGCGGGAATTGAGATCATTTTAAGAGATCTAACGAGTGATCTAAAAATACCCGTATTTTCCGCAGTTTCTGATGACGTGAATTTAAAGGATCCTGCTTTGCTGACAATTGGATTTGGAGCTCATCCTGAGCCAGAAGTTGCTTGCATAAGAGCTATATTAGAAGTAGCTCAGAGCAGGGTGGTGCAGATCCAAGGAGCAAGGGAAGATACGATAAAGGCGGAGATCATGCGAAGAGCGGGTTATGAGAGAATGAAAAGAATAAATAAGCACTGGTTTGAAAAAAGTGAAACAGTTGAGCTTGAAAAACTACCAAAGTTTTCCACGGATGACTTGAAAGAGGACATAGAGCTCACGCTTGATCTGCTAAGAAAAAAGGGCTTTGAAAGAGCAATAGTTGTGGATTTAACGAGAAAAGAGCTTGAAGTTCCCACAGTAAGAGTTATAGTGCCCGGATTGGAAGTTTTTGGCATGGATCCAACGAGAATTGGAGAAAGAGCGATGAAATTTCTGAAGAGATGAAAGCGGTGATCTTTACTTCTCCGAGTCTTAGCCATGAGGAGGCAAAAAAGATCTTTGCCCAAGCAGAATACAGAGCACCCATAAAGCGTGGAGATGCTTTAAGGGCTCTTAAAGAGGGTGCAAGGATCTTAGGCATTATAGATGGTGTTTTTCACCAAGATGTTGCGATCTCTCCAAGAGAGATCCTTGAAGTGATCCGAGAAGGCGTTAAAGTTGTTGGTGGTGGCAGTATTGGGGCTTTAAGGGCTTCAGAGCTTCATGAGCTTGGGATGATTGGAGTTGGAGAGATCTTCAGAATGTTCAAAGACTGTGAGCTCGAATCAGATGATGAAGTAGCGGTTGTCGTCAATCCAGAAACTTTTGAAGCTCTATCTGAGCCATTGGTGAATATAAGGGCTACTCTCTCAGCTCTGGTTTCGAAAAGATTGATAGATGAAGACCTTAGAATTGAATTGCTCGAGATCGCCAAGGGTATGCATTATTCGATGAGAAACTATGATTCCATAGTTCTAAAAGCAGTTGAGAAAGGCATTATACCCGAAAAGGAGGCAGATAGATTAATTTTACTATTGGAAAGCAATAAAATAAATTTGAAGAAGCTTGATGCGATAAAGGTTGTTGAAAAAGTTAAAGAGATCTACTTAATGGCTGAGAAGCTCTAAGATTGCAGAACAGCCTGTGCATCTTGGACAGCCCGCCTTAAACTTGAGCTTGATGTCGTATTCACCTTTAAACTCTCCCAGCTTCTCATAAACCTTGAGCACATGGGAAAGATCCGTTCTTTCACTCGAATTAGGTGGTGGGCGATATGGAGCAATGTATGGATAAACTCCCCTTTCCGCCATTGCCTTAAAACCACTAACAACGCTCTCAACGCTCTCTCCCAAGCCAATGAGGATCCATGAAGAGACGTTCCATTCTCCAAATATTTCGACCGCATTGTCCCATGCTTTAAGATATTCCTCTATATCTGGTTTCCCTGGAACAACCGCCTTTCTTATTCTTTCGTCAAAAGTCTCTACGTGGATGCCAATGGTGTCGATGCCAGAAGAGTAGAGCAGTTCCAGATATTCTCTGCCCACTGGCTCAATCTGTGCATGAATTGGAATCTCGAACTCAGCCTTAATTCTTTTTGCAACTTCCGAATACTTTATCGCTCCTTTGTCTAAAAGATTTGGCGTTCCAGTGGTTAAAGTCAAATGTCTTGACTTATCCTCTTCAAACGCAACTTTTACCGCTTCCGCAATGTCTTCAGGATCTTTTTCAAGTATCTGCTTCTCTGGAACATTTTCTTCGATTACGCAAAAGATGCATTTCTTTCCAGAATCTACGTGAATACACTTCCTTGTCACCGCTGTGACGAGAGCATTTACACCATCGAGAGCAACAAATCTTCCAGCTGAAATTCCCTTTATCTTATGCTCATAATATTTAGCCTTAGGGAGCTTAACTCTCCCTATTCTTTCCTCTCCTTTGTAAAGCCAAAAACTCTTTTCCTTCTCTAATAAGAGATAAGGAGACTCCTTTGCAAAAGATTGAACAATAGGAGCGGATATTATTGAGTCTTTAACCGCAAAGCCAATTCCTCCAACTGGTCCTCCGCCTCCACGGCGTAGTGGTGTTAAAGAGCTCCTAACGCCAAGAACGAGAAGTTCAACCTTTGTTTTATAATCAAGCATAGATCTTTACAGCTTCTTCTGGTGAATCAGAGAAAGCTAATGCTGCAATGGCTCCTATAAGTCCTCTCTCACCAGTTATCACGATCTTTTCTATTTCAAGCTCCTCAGCGATCTTCTTAGCCTCTTCAAGCTCAACGATCTGCGACTTTACCTTTTCT
This sequence comes from Archaeoglobaceae archaeon, assembly GCA_025058955.1. Lineage (GTDB taxonomy): Archaea > Halobacteriota > Archaeoglobi > Archaeoglobales > Archaeoglobaceae > WYZ-LMO2. The sequence goes on from JANXDV010000028.1 coordinate 2,764, forward strand.
CCATATTTTCTAAGCTTTTCTGGAATCGAGATCCTTCTGTAAACCACCATCGCAGTATTTTCGCTAAGCGTCGTCTTCTCAAGTTCTTTCTTGAAGGCTTTGATCAGCTCCTCAGCTTTTTCAGTTGCAAAAGTTACAGATATTGAAACGCAATTTGTTGTCTTTGTCGGATTCTTCGTGTAAAGCTGTGTGATCGTGTGGAGCAGATAATGCCCATAACCCGCTTTTTCAAGCTTAAAAGCTATTTCATTAACAAGAGCCCAAGTTGCTCCCTTTTCCTTGTTGTCAGTGTCATCAACGCCTATTACAACCTTCGAATACTTCTTCAGCCTAATCTTCGCTTTTCCAAGCTTTGCACCACCACCAAGCTCTACAATCTCGATCCCATCAACATCTTCAGCCATACCTCTGCAAACAGTCGCAGCAATTCCTCCTCCAGCCAATCCTGCGTAAGTAATTTCGATCCTATCAGTTAGCTTAACTTCCTCAATTCCCGCTCCCGCTACTCCAGGAATTAGCTTTAATTCTGTTCTTCCTGGCTTAAGAATGAAAATATTTCTTGCTCCTTCTCTTCTCGCCCCTATAACAAGCTCGCTAACTCTGGGAAAATGCAAAACTTCCCAAGAAGCTCCGCCATAACATCTTTCCCTTGCATGAAACTCGTGCAGTTCAACAAGCTCTCCATCTGTCATCGCAACAACTCTTGAATAAGGAGAGACCCAAGGCAAGTTTCCATATTGTCTGATCAGCTCTTCCTTGCTAAGATAACTCATGGTCTTCACTGTTCGGAATGATTTAAATATATTTTTATCCATCAAAGATTATTGGATTTTCCGCTTTGTCCAATCGCTCGAAAGACTTATCATCGTGCAGAAAGAATTGAAATGGATGAGCTCTAATGATTTCAGAGCAAGAGTTAGAAAGCAAACTGAAAAGCTTAGAGAAATCGAGGGAGCTTGTGGAATATGCCATGGAACACTTGAAGCGATTACAGAGGAGAAAGGGACTGTTTTAGCCTATGAAAAACCCGATGGAGTCTTAGCGGTTATAAAAGATGATGAGGGAAACGTTATTGGCAAGGGCTTCGACATAGTCTGGTCTCCAGCAATTCTTTCTGCAGAGATCGATGCTAAGCTAATCCCAGAGCGATTTGAGGATAAGCTCAAGGAGGCTTTGAGTAATGAAGAAGAAATAAAAGCTATTGCTAACCTTTACGGTTATGGAAGAGTGGTTACGCCTTCTGTTGTTGCTCTTCAGTATATAAACGAGATCGGCGGAAGGACTGTGATCAAGAGGGAGAGAATTGGAGTTGTTGCGAGACTCTACGATAAGAATGATCGATTGATCGCTCAATCTTCAGTCTCTTATTGTCCCACTTGTGCAATCGTAAAGGCAATTGTTAAAAATGATGAAATTGCAAAGGTTGTTAAGGAAAGGCTGAAAAATGCTCGAAACACGGGAAAGATCAAATTTGAAGAAGGAGTTGAAAATCGATATGAGGCAAGTGGCGGAGCGGTGAGAGCGAGCATTCTTAAAGGAGACAAAATACTCGCAAATAGAGTCATAGGATGCTGTATCGCTTACTCCACAACAAAAGCGGAGATCACTGCGGGTTTTGTATCTCAAGAGAGTGCAAAGAGGTTCAAAGCTTACTGCAATCTCTGCCCAATGAAGCACTGCTGGATGGAGAAGTCAATGGGGGCTATGGGAAATATAGTTCTACATCGCCTCTCAGAGATTGGAATGGAGATCGAAGTGACCTCAGAAGGGTTTATCGTCGCCAAGATTCCAGGAGAAGGAATAATTGGCAGAGGAACTCTTTGCACTCTCAGCGCTCTGACTAACATGCTTATAACATCTAATGGAAGCAAGTTGCTGAAGCCTTCTCCAGCAAAAAGATTTCCCGAAGTGGATGAAGGTGAAAGTTTTTAAATAAATTGCAAATTCTGCTTTGGAAATGAAAGATCTCGCTGAGAATAAAAGAAGTCCCAAGGCAATAGAAAACATTGAAAAAACCTTCAGGAACAACGAGGGCTTAGCTAGAACGCTCGTTGGATATATAGATAAATTTTATGAGAGATTGCGAAAAGATTTCGGAGATTTCAAGATCATGGACTTCTGCGGGACGCATGAATGGACTATAACTCACTACGGGCTGAGAAGCTTGATGCCTGAAGGCTTAGAACTTGTTGCAGGTCCTGGGTGTCCTGTTTGTGTCACTCCTTCTCATTACATTGAGAAAGCTATTCAGTTAGCCTTTGAAGGCATCGTTGTTTACACCTATGGCGACGTCTTTAGGCTTCCAAGCCTTAAAGCGGTAAAAGGAGCGAGTTCCTTAGCAGAAGCTAAGGCTTTAGGGGCGGAAATAAAGATCGTTACAGGAATAGGAGATGCAATAGCTGATGCAAGAGCTCATGGAAAAGAGTCGCTCTTCTTGGGAATAGGCTTCGAAACAGTCGCCTCTGGCTACGCAAAAACACTTTTAAGTGAAATTTTGCCCAATAACTTGAAACTAATGAGTTTAGTAAAGCTTACCCCACCAGCGATGCTCGCAACGGTAGAGATTCTGAGTAAAGATGATAAGCTTGTGAATGGAATCATAGCCCCCGGGCATGTATCCACAATTATAGGTGCCAAAGCTTGGAAAGCTGTTGTGGATAGGCATAAAATTCCCTTGATCGTTACAGGCTTTGAGCCTATAGATGTTCTGATCGCAATAGCGGAGATTTTAAAACAAACTGTAAAAGGTGAGGCAAGAGTTGGCATAGAATACACGAGAGCGGTAAGCTGGGATGGAGATCTGAAGGCTCAGGAAATGATAGCCAAAGCTTTTAAGGTCGTTGAGGATGGATGGCGTGGTATTGGATTTTTGCCTGAGAGTGGTTTGAGAATTTCGGAGAGTTATAAAAAATTTGATGCATTCGAAGAATTCAAGATCCCAGATCTGAGTCAAAAAGATCTGGAGACAGACTTACCCAAGGGTTGTAAATGTGCAGAAATTGTTATAGGCAAAGAAAAGCCAACAAATTGTCCATTTTTCATGAAAAAGTGCAAGCCTTCCTCACCTATTGGACCTTGCATGGTCTCTCTTGAAGGCACCTGTGCGATCTGGGCAAGGTTTGGAGCAGGTGGATTGGCGGATCGAATTGCTGAAGATCTAAAGTTGAGGTGATAAGATGTGCTGGGGCGTTCCAGCGGTTGTTCGTGAGATCTCAGGAGACTTCGCTGAGATCGACTATGGAGATGGGGTGCTAAGGAGAGTGATCATCGGGATCTCGGAAGAAAAGCTGAAAAAAGGAGATCTCGTGATCGTTCATGCGGGAGTTGTGATCTCAAAGTTAAGCTACGAAGATGCTTTTGCTACAGCGGAGATGCTTAGAGATATAGCAAGAACCGCTGGAGAGAGTTATGAACTGCTTGAGCACTATGAAAGGATCTTAAGGCTTTCAAAAGAGGAAGAAGATGAAGTTCGTTAAATTAGCCCATGGTTCTGGTGGAGAAGAGACTGGAGAGCTACTTAAAGAACTGTTGTTTTCAAAAGTTCCAGAAGAGCTTAAAAAGGTTCCAAATGGTTTAGGGATCGATCTTCCAGACGATGGTGCAGTTATTCCCTTAGAGAAAAAAAATATCGTGATTTCAACTGATTCCTATACTGTAAATCCTCCTTTTTTCCCGGGCGGAAACATAGGAATGTTATCTGCAATTGGCTCCATAAATGATGTCGTTGTCATGGGAGCAAAGCCAATAGCGGGGCTTGATTCGATCATCGTAGAAGAAGGTTTCCCGCTTGAGGATCTAAAAAAGATCATCGACTCCTTAATCGAAGTTTTTAGGAATGAAGGTGTTGCGCTGGTTGGTGGAGATTTTAAGGTTATGCCAAAAGGCGCATTAGACAGAATAGTGATCACAACCACTGTCCTCGGAGTTGCGGAAAAACCAATTGTGGATCTGCCAAAGCAAGGAGATCAGCTTGTGCTCACAGACTACGTTGGAGACCATGGGGCGGTGATCATGATGCTCCAGATGGGTTTGGAGAGTGCGGAAGAGATAAAGTCTGGAAAACTGAAGAGCGATGCAAAACCGCTAACGGGGCTTTTGCCTATCATTAAAAAATATTCAGAGCACATAAATGCCTGTAGGGATATAACAAGAGGTGGTCTTGGCGGAGTTTTGAATGACTGGGCTCTAAATTCTGAGAGCGTTCTTATTATAGAAAGCGAATTACCGATAAGAGAACAGGTAAAAAGATACTCAGAAATGCTTGGTATCGATGCGATCTACTTGGCAAGCGAAGGTTCCGCTCTTTTTTCTGTTAATTCTGATGTTTCCGAAGATTTTGTTGAAGATCTAAGAAAGCATGGCTTTGAAAATGCTCGAATAATTGGTGAAGTGAAGAAGAGCGAAAAATACAAAGGCTATGTGCTAATGAAAACCGCTGTGGGTGGCTTTAGAATCGTTGAACCTCCAAGAGGAGAACTTGTTCCAAGGATCTGCTAAATCTATGAAAATGGGGAGCTATGTTTGAAAATTTTAACCTTGAAAAATTCTGGAATGAAGAAGCTAATAGCTTGATTTGGAAAAGGAAGTGGTATAGAGTTTTAGAGGGGGATCTTTGCAGTGCTAAGTGGTTTCTTGGAGGTAAGCTCGATGCTTATGAGAACTTGATAGGAAAGCATTTAGAAACAGAAAATCGGAATAAAATAGCCATAATGGCTGAGAGAGAATCTGGAGAAAAAAAGAAGATCACGTATGCTGAACTTCATAATCTTGCAAGCAAAATGGCTTCTGGGCTGATTGAGGTTGGAATAAAGGCGGGAGATTGGATCTTGATCCATTCACCACCCAATATTGAGTCTATCGCATTAATACTTTCCGCAATAAAGCTTGGTTGTCCTTTTGAGATCATTTTCACTGGATTTGGTTGGCAAGAAGTGGCTAAAAGAATCGAATTAAGAAAACCAACCGTAATTTTTACAACTGAAGCATTCCAACGAAGCGGGAAAATTGTGGAGCCAGTAAAAATTCTTAGAAAAGCTCTCGAGAGCATTAGATTCAAAACAAACATATTTTTATTAGAGGGTCTTGAAGAAATTTTGGGCAAAAAATCTACCGCTTCAGCTATTTTCCATTCACAAGATCAACTTTTTGGCTTGCATGTTGGCTATGAAGATTCCTTCAAACCTCTAACATATCCTGCTGGTGGTTTTCTTGTTCAAAGCATTACAACCACTAAAATGCTTGGAATTGCTCCAGAAGACACGATTTTTTGCACGATCTGGCATTCTTGGATCACAGGCTTAACATATGGTATTTTTGCACCTTTAATGCTTGGTTCCACGCTTTTATGCTATGAAGGGGCTTTAAATTATCCTAACTGGAATAGAGTCTTGGATTTGATCGAAAATCATGGAGTAACGCTTTTGATAACTGCGGGAGCAACTTTAAAGCTTTTTCCAGAGAAAATTGGAGAAGAGAGTCGAAGTGGAATGGAAAAGCTTAAAGCGATCTTATCAACCGCAGAGAGATTCAATGAAGAAATTCTTAGAAAAATAAACATATTTCTTGGAGAAAAAATTCAAATTAGCAATATGTTCATTCAGGGAGAACTTGGAAGTTTTATAACCTTAAATATAGGTTCAAAAAAAGCTATTCAAGGATATTGCGGTAAAGTGATGCCTGGTTTTATGCTCGATGTGCTCGATGACAAGGGAAATTCGATAAGAGATACCATAGGGAGACTTGTAGTCAGAGCACCATGGCCTGCAATGCCTTTGGAAAATGAATTCAGAGAAAAACTCAAAGAAGGTTTCTACGACACCATGAACCTTGGAATGATAAGTAAAGATGGTTCTGTTTTTGTTTTTGGAAGAAGAGACTGCGTATTAAGGTTCAATGGCTACCGATTAAGCCCTGGAGCGATAGAAAGTGCTGTTGAAGGTAAAGCGTTAGTGTTTGGAATCAAAGACGAGAGTGGAAATGATATTCCAGTTGTGATCACAGAAGAATTGGAAGAAGAAGTGAAAAGAAAAATTTCAGAAAGATTTGGAGCTTTTTTAACTCCGATAAAAGTAATTCATGCATCCAAGCTACCAAGAGACAGAGATAGGGTTAGAAGAAAACTTAAAGAGAATTTAGAGAGTTGTGATCTAAGAGCTATCTACGAGATCCTCCGCAATTTTTGAAGATGCGATTAGAATTTGCCCAAGAGCTATCCCACCATCACCAAGTGGTGTCTTTTTTGGAAGGATCACTTTAATTCCCTCCGGAATCAAAACTTCCTTTATTCCTTTCACTATGTAACTATTCACACCCGCTCCGCCAGTAACGATTACGTTCTCATAATCAAGACCCTTTAGATTCAAAAGGGCGGAATTTCCCAGTGCTCTACCAATTCCCTGCAATATCGTTCTCGCAATGTCTTCCCTCCCAGCTTCACTCTCGATAGCAAATTCGAGCAAGTTACTAACATCTATAAAAATTCTCTCCGCTCTGCGAATTTCTGGAGTGAAGCCAAGATCTTTGCCCTTGTCTGCAATAGCTTCAAGTTTCATCGGTGGCTCTCCTTCATAAGTTCTTTCAGTGCATACATCGAGCAAAGCGGAAAAGGCGTCTAAAATCCTTCCCAAGCTTGTAGCAATAACACCTTTTCCCTTTTTCGCAATTAAGCACGTAATTTCCGCTTCTCTCAAACCATATGGAAGAGAGTTATAGAGATTCCTTTCCTTAACGATCTCGAGAATTTCTCCTTCTTCAAAGCCATAGGAGCTCATCAACGCGATCAGACATTTTACGGGATATTTTGCAGAACTATCTCCTCCAGGAAGATTGAAAGGTCTAAAGCTTCCAACTCTCTCGTATTCTATCCAATTCGCAATCAGCAATTCTCCGCCCCAGATTGTTCCATCATCTCCGTAGCCAGTGCCATCTATTGTGATCGCTAAAGCCTTTTCTTCTGGCTCCAAGCCAATTTCAGCAAATGCTGAAACCGCATGTGCGTGGTGGTGCTGAACTTCAAAAATTGGTGCAGTAGGAAGCTCCTTGAGCAGTCTTCTATTGTGATAAAGTGGATGCATGTCCAAAGCTATGAACTCTGGCTTTATGCGATAGTTTTCCATAAGCCATCTGATCTCATTCTTCATCGCTTCAAGATTCTCAATTTCGTCAAGATCTCCTATAAATTGGGTTAGAACAACTTTATCATCAAAAGAAACCGCTCCAGCTGTTTGAAGCTCTGCTCCAAGAGCTATTCCTTCTGGCAAGTTTTTACAAACCTTAATCCACTCTGGAGCGTATCCTCTACCCCTCCGTAGAAAAACTGGTTCATTTTCGGTGAACCTGAGCACACTGTCGTCAACTCTATGAACTATTTCCCTTTCATGCTCCACAACGTAATCGACAATTCCAGAAAGCTGTGAGAGAACTTCTTCAAGATTTTTGCACATCGGCTTTCCATGAACATTTCCACTCGTCATTATGAGAAAGCCATCGGGAATCTCGTTGAGTAAAAGAACTTGGAATGCGGAATAAGGAAGCATAACTCCGATCGTTGAAAGCCCCGGGGCTACGAATTCTGAAACCATGGAATTTTTCTTTGGCATTACAACGATTGGTCTCTCTGGAGATTCGAGAAGTTCTTTCGCTCCATCTGGTGGCTCAGCAATTCTCTCAACAACGCTGTAATCCCTTGCCATTAGTGCAAAAGGTTTGTTCTCCCTCATTTTCCTTTTCCTTAGCTCAATGACTACTGAATCGTCCGAAGCTAAGGAAGCTATATGATAACCCCCTATGCCCTTTATTGCAAAGATCTTGCCTTCCAGGATCTTTTCAGCTGTGAATTTTACAACATCTTCTAACTTTAGCTTCTTTCCACCGATTTCATAAACAAAAGTTCTTGGTCCACATTTTGGACAGCTTATTCCCTGAGCATGAAATCTTCTAAGGGTTTCTGGATCCGAGTAGTCTCGAGAACATTCTTTACAGAGGGGAAAATGGATCATTGCAGTGTTCTCACGATCGTAAGGAATGCGGTAGAGCATCGAAAATCTCGCTCCACACCATGCACAGCTGTTCCAGTGGTATCTGTAAAATCTCGTTTTTGAATTCATAACTTCATCTATGCAGTCCTTACATATTGCGAAATCTGGAGGAATTATGCTTCTATCCTCAAATCTTTGCTCACTTTTCAGAATTTTGAAATCCTCATGACCTTCTGGTTTCACTTCTTCAACGATCAACTTCTCAAACCTTGCAAAAGGTGGTTTAT
>JANXDV010000029.1 GCA_025058955.1 Archaeoglobaceae archaeon
TATGGAGAAACGATCACGGATGAAGTCGTTGCCTACATCGAAGCAAAAAAGTTTGATCCGTGCTGTATAGATCTCATGCGTTCCGCTATCGAGGAAGAGGGGCACAAGGTTGTTGAAGTTGGCGTTTTCCAGAAGGAGAATTACTTCATTGTCCATGGAATTTTTGAAAGCGACATAGAAGAGATGACAGATGTTCGGAGCAGAATTTTAATTAGATTTTTCAAAAAATTGAATGATTCAACTAATCTTTCTTCCTGAACTTCTCCATAATTTCGTTGTATACTCCCTTGGGCATAAAAATACCGAAAAGTATGAGGATCACGTATAGTATGATTTCCTCGTTGATCAAACCGAAGGCAATTGACTTTAGCCACCAGACCTTTGAAAGATAGACCATTATACTCATAAACAATGGACCGATCAGACTTCCAAGACCGCCAATAACCGCTGAGAGAATTATCAAAAGCATTAGTGGAACTCCGTAAAGATCTGGGGAGACTGTATAGCGATAGTTCACTATGACCGCTCCAGCAATTCCTGAGAAGAAGGAACTTATTACGAATGCAAGAATTTTGTATCTCGTTGTATCAATTCCCAAGGCTTCCGAGAGATCCTCGCTGTCTCTAATTGCCCTAAATCTCAAACCAACTTTTGATTTAGTTATTTTCATCATTATAACGACAGAGATCAACATGAAAACTAATGCAAAGTAGTATTTCTCCAAAGTTCCAAGAAAAAGCACTTTTTCTGCCTGAATCGAGAAACCTTCTTCTCCGCCAAAAATGTCCCGCCATATGAAGACTTTTTGCATAAAAACAAGGGGTAATATTGCGGTGACAAGCGAGAAGTAGTAGCCTTTGAGCCTGAGTGTTATGAGACCTATTCCAAGTCCAACCAAAGCGGAGAATGCTCCTGCGGTTATAATTGAGAGTAGAGGATGAATTTCAAACGTGAGCCCGATTCTCGAAGGAACTTGAAGAATTGCGGTGAAATAAGCTCCTATACCAACGAATGCGGTGTGCCCAAGGTTAACTTGTCCAGTATAGCCCACGATCAGATCCCAGCTTACGACGATTACCGCAAAGATCAGAGCAAGCCCTATGAGGTATAGATAACCTTCTGGGACTACGAGGGGCAATAAGGCGAGAAGTATAGAGAGCGGGATTAGAAGTTTCATTCCTTCACCCCGAAAAGTCCTGTGGGTCTTAAGATCAAGATCGAGACTATAGCCAAGAGCATAACAAACTCAGACCATTGTGCACCAAGCAACATTGTTGTTATGACAAAGAGGTATCCTATTATGAAAGATGCGAGAATGCTACCCCTCAAGCTTCCCAATCCTCCAAGAATGACAACCGCAAAAGCATATATTAAAACCCTGAGAACGAGTTCTGGATAGATATTGAAGATCTGAGCATATAGAATTCCAGAAAAGCCTGCAAGAGCTGAGGAGATGGTCATTGTTGCTAAGTAGATCCATTCCACGTTTATTCCAAGGAGCATCGCAGACTCACTATCTTGCGAGACCGCGTTGATCCTCTTTCCAAGAATTGTTCCATTCACAAAAATTTCCAAAAGAAGTATAAGCCCTATTGCGATGAAAATTGCAAGAATTCGGATCTTTGCGATCCTCAGATCCTCATGAATTACCTGAATTCCCTCTACAAATGGTTTTAGCGTCAATCCTCGATCTCCAAAGTTTAAAAGCAGTATTTGCTCAACCAACAGCGCAAATGCGAGTGTTACGATTATTACCATTACGATATTGCTCCTTATTGGTCTTGTGAGGCAATAAACCATGAAACCGAGCAAAATTGAAGCGATAACACCAAAGAGGGTTGCAAAATAGACATTAAATGAGAATTCATTAACCAAAAGTATTGCAAGATAAGCAGATATGGCAAAACATGCGCCATGAGCAAAATTCAGGATTCTCGAGACCCCAAAAATAAGTGAGAAGCCCGAGGCTAACAGTGCAAATATTCCCCCCATTGCGGTTCCAAACACGATGATCTCCAATGCAGAGGGCATGCACTGAGACCTCGGGATCAGTCCGATCTTATTTTATCCAAGGTGGAAGCTTTAGATCTCCATTTGCAACCGATTTAGGATAAATTATAATCTGCTTCCCGTCCTGCCACTGAGAGATCCAGTTTCGGATTAAGTTATCTCCCCAAGCAAGATCGTGGTTGGCGGTGAATGCGATCGGTCTCGTTAACACAATTGGATTGGAAGGTGTGAACCTTTCGAGGTATTTCACCAAAGTTTCAGAATCGAATGGATCCTTTTCTCCCGCTTTGTGCGCTTCTTCTACTACTTTCTTGTAAAGATAAACCGCATCGTAAGCTCCATATGCTTGGTGAGATTCTGGATAATGCCCATACTTGCTCTTGTATTTCTCCACGAATTTCTTGCAGATCTCAGTGATCGGAGCGGAAACCAATGCTCCACCATCTGCGGTGAAGATCATGTAATTCGCAGAGCCACCTGTTTTGTTGTAGAACTCGTAATCGATTGCTGCAAGATCATGTCCAGCGATCAGTAAATTTGGCTTTAGATTTGCCCATTGCTTAACAAGCACATCTCCAGTTCCAGTGAGAGCGAGAACTGGTATGATCAAATCCGCCCCGAGCTTTTCAGCTTCAAGTATCAATGGCTCGTATTCCGCATAGTTTCTTGGAATCGGAACTTCCTTTACTATTTCAACTTTCAACGCCTCCATTAGCGGTTTTAAAGCTTTCATCACATCTCCCGCCCATATATGCTCGTCTCTGATCACGTAGACTTTCTCAACGCTGTAGCCTTTCTCTCTGAGCATTTTTACCATGTCCGCAATATCATATGCGAAGGTTGTGGCGTTGTTCTGAGTCACTCTAAACCAATACTTGTATTTCTCATAATTTTCAGCCACCTTTGCTGAATGTGATGGCGAAGATGCGTCCGCTAAGAAAAGGGTCTTGGTTTCTGCCATCACTTCCATGGTCGCAAGCATTACTCCGCTTGAGAAACCGCCTATTATAACTTTGGCTTTCTCAACTGTTGCAAGTCTTCTGAACTCAGCTGAGCCTACGCTTGGATCCAACTTATCATCTCCAACAACAAGCTCGATTTTATGCCCCAAAATTCCTCCCTGAGCATTTATCTCCTCTACTGCAAGTCTAACCGCCTTCTCTTCCGCTTTGCCTTCTGGTAGCGACATTGGACCAAGAACGCCTATGACAACTTTTTTCTCCTCTTGAGGTTCAGTGACACATAGAGCCATTAGCAATGCTAACACAACTAATAGTCCCCATCGCATGAGCCTTGAGCTTCGGAAAAGTATTTAAAACTTTGCTTCTGAGAGACACATATGCTAAGCGTTGTTAATATTTCAAAAAACTTCAATGGACTCAAGGTTCTTGAAGACATCTCCTTTGAGATAAAAAAAGAAAGACTTGGAATAATAGGTCCGAATGGAGCGGGGAAAACAACGCTTTTTAACATCATCTCTGGGTTTCTAAAGCCAGACTCTGGTAAAATTATACTTAAAGGGGATGACATAACTGGAAAAAAGCCGAGTGAGCTTGCTAAGAAGGGGATAATCAGAACCTTTCAGATCATGAAGGTTTTTGAAAACATGACCATAGAGGAGAACTTGCTCACGATCACAGATGACCTTAGCATACTAAAAGATTTTGAGCTATACGAAAAAAGAAAGGAATTGGCAAGGAATTTATCTCAGGGTGAACTGAGAAGACTCAGTCTTTGTCTTGCAATTGCAAAAAAACCAAAAATACTGCTTTTGGATGAACCATTTTCAGGGCTAAGTAAAAAAGAAGCGGAGAAAATGGCTGGGATCATTACAGAGATTAGCTTTAACGGAACTTCACTTGCGATCGTAGAGCACAGAATAAAGGAGCTTTTTAATGTGGCGGAGCGTGTAATTGTTCTAAACTCTGGTAGCATAATCTTTGACGGAGATCCAGAGAGTGTTACAGAAAATCCAGCGGTCAGAGAGGCATACTTTGGAAGAAATTATGTTAGAAGTTAAAAATCTCCACGCTTCATACGGAAAAGGAGACGTTCTAAGGGGTATAAACCTCAAAGTTGGTAAAAAGGAAGCGGTAGGAATAATAGGACCAAATGGTGCTGGTAAAACGACACTCCTTAAAGCAATATGCGGTTTAGTTGAGAGCAGAGGAGAGATTATATTCGATGGAAAAGAAATATCGAAGCTAAAAACTCATGAAAGAATAAGACTTGGAATTTCAATAAGTCCAGAGGGTAGAAGAATCTTTAAAAATTTGAATGTGAGAGACAATTTGCTGATCACAGGCAAAAAAAACTTGGAAGAAGTTTATGAACTTTTTCCGAAGCTAAAGGAGAGAGAAAAACAACCTGCAGGAACTTTGAGCGGTGGAGAACAGCAAATGCTGGCAATTGCAAGAGCTTTGATGTTAAAGCCTAAGTTACTACTCCTCGACGAGCCAAGCTTTGGACTTGCCCCTGTTGTTGTCGAAGTAGTCTCAGAGGCGATAGATAGAATAAGGGAGCTCGATGTATCGATCCTCGTTGTTGAACAAAACTTGTCTCTGATACACGAAGTTACAGATAGGGTATATGTTTTATCCAGTGGCGAGATCGTTGCTGAATGTGCGAGCAATGAGCTCGAAAGGATTGAAAAAACTTATTTCTAACCTCTTTTCATTTTAGGATATAGAATTTCCTTTACTAAATCAAGAAAACCCGTATAAATATGTGCGTCCACAGCAAAATGTGCATACTCATAGTCTCCGAAGCCAGTCAACTCAGCAACGTATTTTGTCAGCAGAGAAAATCCGAAAATGTTCGCATGCATCGCTCCATATATGTCATTCGATCTCATGTAAAAAACTCCTCTAAGCTTCCCATTATTGTTTAAGAATTGATAACCCCTAAGGCAAGGGGGATCGTTGCTAAGCAAATCCCATGCTCTTGAAATGCCGACATAGCAATCCCTTCTGCATCGATCTTCCTTAAGCTTTCTTATGACTTCGAAAAGCTGATCCACTTTTACTGGATCCTTTTCGCAAAACCTTGCCCTTTCAGCGTAGGTATATTCCTCGCCTTCCTTTAAAATGCTCTTTTCAACTCTTTCAAGCAATTTCTCTGCACATATTACATACTCATGGGCATAATCGATGCCATAACGTTCTGTGAACGGAGCTTTGTCGTGGATCTTGTTTTCTTCAGGTTTTTTGACCTCGATGAAAACTCTTTGAGCGAACTTGCTCGTCTTTTGCCCCTCAAACATGTCCCATTCAGTCTCCTTGCTCTTTCCATAGTTGTAAATGATTTCGAGGGAGGAATGCCACGCTGATGACAAATAGTCTTCGACTAAGTGAGTTCCGAGCTCTGTGTATCCAAATACTTCTTCTTTTGATTCTGAAATAGACTTAGCTCTGCTTAAATCTCTCTCGTAAACATGTGGAATACCTATGAGCATTGCAATCGTTCCTTCAGGCAATCCCGCTTTTTCAGAAACTTCGCTCAAAGCAAAGGAAAGAAAGCGAAAGTTAGGCTCAAAGTAGTTAAAGCAGTCGAGCGAGCGAATGTAAGCAGTTAGATGAAGTTTTTCGTCAAAAAGGAATGAAATTTCAGTTATAGCGGGAGGATTTGGAGAAAGAGCGTCTTCCGGTCTCCATATCGGAATGGAAACTCTTCTTGTGAACTTCTTCTCTTTCAATTTCTGCACCGCTATCTCAAAGACTTCTTTAAATCTTGCAAGATACTTTTCACCAAAATAATCTCTTGATACTTCTCCCTCTGTTGGTCTCTCAACAATCAAAAAGCTTGGATCAACGCTTAAATAATTTCCAAATCTCGACTTGCAAATAGATCCTTTTTCTAATATCTTACTCACTATTGCTCCTCTCGCCTCCTCCCAGTGCTTTGCTAAGATCATCTCTGCCAAGTAAAATTATTGATTTAAATCTTTATCCACTGGCAGGCGTTGTTTATGCATGCGCATCTCATCTGGCTGTGATCGTAGCAATCTCTCCATTCGCACGTCGTAAATATGGGATCCTCAAAAACGGATCTGCAAACCTGCCCTGAACAGCCGTCTATTGTGCAATCCTTGTCGCTTTTGCACTTGCCATAGGTAGACCATCCACAGAATTCCGTTTCCTTTTCAGTCTTCTTCTCCAGCTTTACCGCTTCTCCAGAAAGGCTGAGGAACTCAACCTCAAGATCGGTTGCGTTGAAGATCTTCACTTCTTTCTGGCAAACGCATCTTAAAAGCTTTCCATCGTAGTCTTTTTCAATGATTCTGTATTTTTCGCCTCTTTCAACTTTCACTTCATCGCTTCCACAGTTAACGGTAACATAAGCGATGATCGTATTAGCCCTTGGATCGTAAGTGTAGTAGTTTTGAGATCCACGAGTCAGCTCAGAGCAATTTCCAACTTCATAATGCAGTTTTATCCATTTCTGACCGCATTCACCTCTGAAGAAAGCCCATTCGTCGCATTCAGTCTGATCTGGAAAAACACAGATTCCCACTTGTCCCTGTGGCGTATTTTCTACCTTGTATCTATACCCCATTTCTAAGCAATAAACCGCTGCTGGATTTGAAACTCCTAATTCTGTTTTGTCCCAAACTTTGCCATTATGGAGGTTTAGTTTTACAATCGTAGCTCCACTGATTATAAAAACCAGAATTGCCAGAGCCAAAAGGATCTTGTTCATGTAAAATTTTCAGCGATCTTGATATTTATGCTTATTTTATTCGAAATATTTAATATTTAAATTTTAAATAAATCCCCAAGAGCTTAGCCATCCAGTAAAACCGCCATATAAAAGCTGAGCTGCAAAAGCTGCTATTATGATCGTCATGAATCGACTTATCGCCCTAACTCCGTTTATTCCAAGGATCCTTATGAGCAACTCAGAAGATCTTAGCAGTAGATAAGCCAAAAATACCACGATGAAGATGCTGAAAAGCAAAGAATACAATGAGACAGTCTTGGAGAGAACTATTACTGTCGTCATGGTCCCAGGACCAAGCAATAAAGGCGTTGCAATTGGAACGATCGCTATTTCATCTCCCGCCTCAACCGTTTTTGTCCTTGGTAGCCCACCAAGCATGTCTACCGCAATTACCATCAAAAGAATTCCTCCACCAATTTGTAGACTGAAAACACTCACTTTGAAAAATTCAAGGATCAAACTCCCGCCAATAGCCAAAATTATGGCTAAAAGTAGAACAGTTATAATCGATTGCTTCACAACCCTATGCCTTTTACTGCGATCCATACTTTCCGTGAGAGACAAGAACGTTGGTATAACTCCTACTGGATTTAGCACCGCAAAGATCTGTCCCGTGATCGATAGGATCTGGATTATAGCTTCTAAGAATTCCATATTTTGCTTCTCCCCTTCTTCAGAACATAGAACTTGATATAAATCTTTTCTGAATCAAAAATTTTTTAAATTTGCTCAATGTTAGAGAGGAGCATGATCGTTGGAGCTTTAATAGGCTCCTTTCTTGGAGTTGTCGCTGGCTCTATTCCAGGATTGCACAGCAATACTTTTTCAGCTCTCATCGTTTCTACATCTGCATTTTTATATCTTCACTTCTCTCCTGAAGATGTTTTAGCCATGATAATATCGTCTGCGGTAGCTTATACAATTTCAAACATCATTCCGACAACTTTTCTCGGCGTTCCAAGCGAGGACACCGCAATTGGAGTTCTACCGACCCATAAAATGGTTCTTGAAGGTCGTGGATTCGAGGCTTTATCGATTTCTTGCTTTTCTTCTTTTTTATCAATACTAATCAGCATCCCTCTATTCTACACCGCAATTTTGGTCGGCAAAAATTATGAATTCTTCAAAAATATAACTCCCTTTGTCTTATTCTTTGTTGCATTCCTGCTGATCATGAGCGAAGAAGCGGAAGAGTTTGAAGGCAGTCTATCCGCTTGGAGAAAAAGATCATATGCATTCCTCGTTTTTTTAGTTTCGGGTTTTTTGGGATACATTTCCTTAGAGAGATCGGAAATTGCTGAGATAAATCCCGCAGGTTCAGTTCTATTACCTCTGTTAACGGGTCTATTTGGAGCTCCTGTTTTGATCATCTCGATCTTCACGAGATCTTCCAAAATTCCAAAACAAGAAATGAAATTAGCCTTTCCAGAAATACCTACAGCTATAAAAGGCTCCTTAGCTGGATTTTTCGTCTCTATATTCCCCGGGATAAGTAGCGGGGTTGCAACGGTTGTATCCTCCTTAGGAGAGAGAAGCGATAAGGGCTACATAATTGCAATGAGTTCTGCAAACACCGC
Source organism: Archaeoglobaceae archaeon (assembly GCA_025058955.1). Lineage (GTDB taxonomy): Archaea > Halobacteriota > Archaeoglobi > Archaeoglobales > Archaeoglobaceae > WYZ-LMO2. The sequence continues at coordinate 8,307 of JANXDV010000029.1, forward strand.
AAATGCAATTCTTTGCTTTTTTATGCTTATTGCCATTGAGAAAACAAGAAGCGGTTCAGCTGACGCTTTGAAAACGTTAAATCTAATTCCGAGCTTTTCAGAGATTGCTATTTTGTCTCTACTCTCTGGGATCATCGCGCTCATATCCACGATCGCAATTGGCTATATTGTCGCTACTAAGATCGACTCCATCGACGGAAGAAAGTTGTCCCTACTCGTTTTTATCCTACTAATGATCCTCGTATTCATATTAACTGGCTTTTTTGGATTAGCGGTCTTCTTTTCTTCAATACCAATAGGACTTTCAACGCAATTCCTTGGTGTGAAAAGAACGAATTGTATGGGCTGTTTGATCTTACCAGTAATAAATTGGTATTTGGTATAAAAAAATAAAGAGATTAATCACTTTTTCTCTTCAGTTTTTTGTGGTTTTTTCTTTTTGCTCTCTAAGGCATCTCCGATTACTGTTCCAACGATGAAGAAGAGTGCAAAGATTACAACTATAAACAAGATCCCAATCGTTGCGCCTATGGTTGCCTTGATCACCGAAACCTCAGGGGCGATGAAGCTGATCAACAGTCCAACGATCACACCGATTATAATGCCTATCAAAATAGCCTTCTTCAGTATTGCAACTCTGTTCTCCTTGCCTGGCTTTGCGTATCCGTAGATCACTCCCAAAACGAGCATTAAAACCGCAATATACAGATCCAACGCCATGATCCTCGGGAGATCTGAGGTATTATAAAATTTTCTTTCAGAATTTTTAATTTCCAGAAAGTCCCTTTAAGACTTTCCACTCCTCCTCGATCGCCTCCTCTATTGCTCGCAAATCCTCATCACTTAAATGTTCAAATCTACCCTGTGATCTCAAGTAGTCAGAAAGCGGAATCCTATTCTTCTTTTCCGCATACTTTCTCCCGATTCCTGAAAAATTCAACTTTCTTTCATAAAACTCAAATAGAATCCATGCTCCACTCATTACCGCCTTTCTCGCCATCTCTATTGTCTTCTCACTCGGAAATCTCCATCCCGGGGGGCAAGGACAGTGGATCTGTATAAATCTAAAGCCATTTATCTCTCCAGCTTTTCTGAACTTCCTTCTAAGATCTTCGATGTAGCCAACGGTAGCGGTTGCGACGTAATCCACTCTGTGGGCGATCATGATGAGAGCCAAATTTCTCTTCTCTTCCCCCTTCCCCATCGGAGATGTGCTCGTTTTTGCCATCCAGAAAGTGCTAAGGCTTGCTTGAGTCCCTGTATTCATATAAGCTTCGTTATCAACAACAATAGTAATCAGATCATCCTTTCTAACCGCGGAAGCACTAAGGGTTGCAAAGCCTATGTCTGCAGCACCATCACCCATCCAAGCAACGACATTTGCTTTTACCCCCGTTCTTTTGTAAGCTTCCTTTACACCACAGGCAACAGCGTTTGTTGAAGCAAAGGGAACATGTATCACAGGGATCTTCATCGCTGAATTCGGGTGAAGCCCAGCAACCACCGTAGAACAGCCAGCAGGCATCACAAGCACAGGATTTTCAATCTCATCTAAACATCTCATTGCGAGAGAAATTGGGCAACCTTGACAGCTCGTATTTCCGGGTAGGATCATAAATACCACTCCTTACTTAGCTTACCGCTCATAAAATCCTTAAAAATCCTATAGAAATCATCAACGCCAACATCCACTCCACCAAGTCCCGCAACCACGTTTTTAGCTTCAATACCACATGAAGAGACTTCTATCCCAAGAACACCGCGGAAATCGCTGTTAGCCTTATCTATAACGAGAGCTTCTCCGCTTAAATCTTTAATTGCCTTTTTTGGAAAAGGTCTTAAGAACCTGAGCCTTAACAATCCAATCTTGAAGCCTTCTTCCCTTAGCAAGTCTACCGCATCCTTTGCATCTCCACACCATCCACCCATCATTACCACTACGAAATCCGCATCTTCAAGCTTGTATCTCTCCACTAGTCCACCATGGCTTCCAAAGTCTTTATCGGTTTTCTCAATTACTTCTGCTGAATTTTCCAAATCTAAAGCAAGATCATATCTTGCCTTCATCCTCGCTTTACCCATTGTCACCGCATTCACCGCAAACTGATCCCAAGGGAGCACCTTGTAAGCTTGTCTTCTTTTAGGAAGCTTTGGCTCCCAGATCTCTACAACTTCTGCGGTATGGCTCATGGTAAAAGCATCTATTCCTACTGCAAATGGAATGTTTACTTCTTCACTCACACAAAAAGCTTGTAAAGTCATGTCAAACGCTTCTTGAGCGTTTTCAGCCATCCCTATGATCCAGCCCGCATCTCTTAGTAAAACGATGTCAGTGTGATCTCCATGAATGTTCCAAGGAGCACCGATCGATCTTGTAGCAACAGCCATCACAGCTGGAAGCCTTGAACCAGCGATCCACCAGCACATTTCGAACATGTAAGCAAGTCCATGGCTTGAAGTGGCTGTGAAAACCCTTGCTCCAGCAGTCGCAGCTCCATGGATTACCGCCATTGCGGAATGCTCAGATTCTACTCGGACAAAGCTTGAATTCAATTCTCCTCTTGCTATCATTCCCGCTATTCTCTCCACTATTGGAGATTGCGGAGTTATTGGGTAAGCTGCAACTACGTCTGGCTTTGCAATTTTTACAGCCTCAGCTACCGCTTCGTTGCTCGTAA
>JANXDV010000002.1:0-1750 GCA_025058955.1 Archaeoglobaceae archaeon
CAGCTAAGAACTGCGATCTGCAAGAAAATCCCTTAGAAAAATCCTTACCTTGTTGCAGAAATCGTTTAGAAGTTTCTCAACTTCTCTCGCAACAACTTCCTTAGGAACCGCTTTGTATACATAAAAATACCCCCCTGAAGCTATTGTTCTCTTCTCCCTATAAGCCAATCCCGCAAGAAGAAGCTTTTGAAGGGATTTGTAAACTGAGATCTCCTTCTTTCCCAAAGCGGAGCTTATCTCTTCTATTCTCTCCATTCCTTTCAGTAGAGCTTCATATACCTTCACGTCTTCCGAGTTAAGCCCAAAAAAGCATTCAAATAAATTCTCGCAGTTAATCGAATTAGGAAGCTGTTTTAGATAGATCATATTCCTAATGCTTTCTCGATCTCTTCTCTAATCATGTTCTCTGGCATCGCTCCAACGAATCCACCAACTATTTCCCCATCTTTGAAGAACAAGACTGTAGGAATGCTTGATATTCCATACTCGAAGGCGAGTTCTTGGTTCTCATCAACGTTTACCTTGTAGAATTCTACTTCCTTGTATTCCTTAGAGATCTTTTCCAGCACTGGGCTTAGATATCGACATGGCATGCACCAATCTGCGTAGAAGTCCACCACTACAAGCTTTTCACTCCTTATCACGTTCATAAACTCTCTTTCATCGATCTTCCTCATTTCCATCACCAATCTTAACATCTCATCAAGGTTTAAAAGTTTTTATCGGTTTTTACAAAATCGTAAAATCAGTCTGCATAGATCGAGAGAATGTCACCATCGCTAAGAATATGCTCCAATCCAACTCTTTGCCCTTCAAATTTTACCGATTTTCCCCAAACTCTTGCATATCTGAACTTCTCCACAAAATCCTTGTGCAATTTTCTGCAAACATCTTCCACCCTGGCACCATTTCTCAAAACCATCGGTTTCTCCGCAATTTTATCTCCAGGAGGTTTGAGATATACGTTGATAAAGTCGAGTTTTCTATATATTTCTTCCTTTAGCAAATCCAGGTTTATTCCTTTTTCTGCAGATATTTTAACCCCATTAAAATCAACATCCATCAGATCGATTTTGTTCACGACTACCAAGGATGGAATGTAAACACGATTACCCGCTAAGACGTCTATAAGCTTTTCTACAGTTACTTCTTCCCTAAATATGATCTCCGCATTGTGAATTCTGTATTCCTTCATGATCTCGTAAATTGTTTTCTCATCAATGGCAATCGGTGCTGTTGAAGTGATCTTTATCCCACCACGCTCTTTCTTTTTTATAATGATCTCAGGTGGTTTTTGATCGAGCCTTATACCTCCTTCGTAAAGCTCTCTCTTCACGATCTCGATCGTTTCAAGTCTGAAGACATCCGCTACGATCACTATTAGATCCGCAATTCTAACTGCGGAAATGACCTCTTTTCCCCTTCCTCTACCACTTGAAGCTCCTTCAACAACTCCTGGCATATCGATGATCTGTATAACCGCATTTTTATACTCTAAAACCCCTGGGACAGGTTTTTTTGTCGTGAAATCGTAATCCGCAACTTCACTCTTAGCTCCAGTCAAAGCGTTCAAAAGCGTTGACTTTCCAACGGAAGGATAACCAACAAGTGCTACAGTCGCATCTCCTTCTTTTCTGATCGAAATCGCTTGTTGTTTTGCACTTTTCGCTTTTTCCTTTTCAAGCTCCTCCCTAAGCCTTGCAAGCTTAGCCTTTAGCCTACCAACATGGTGCTCAGTTGCCTTGTTGTA
>JANXDV010000002.1:1760-29096 GCA_025058955.1 Archaeoglobaceae archaeon
CAGCTAAGAACTGCGATCTGCAAGAAAATCCCTTAGAAAAATCCTTACCTTGTTGCAGAAATCGTTTAGAAGTTTCTCAACTTCTCTCGCAACAACTTCCTTAGGAACCGCTTTGTATACATAAAAATACCCCCCTGAAGCTATTGTTCTCTTCTCCCTATAAGCCAATCCCGCAAGAAGAAGCTTTTGAAGGGATTTGTAAACTGAGATCTCCTTCTTTCCCAAAGCGGAGCTTATCTCTTCTATTCTCTCCATTCCTTTCAGTAGAGCTTCGTATACCTTCACGTCTTCCGAGTTAAGCCCAAAAAAGCATTCAAATAAATTCTCGCAATTAATCGAATTAGGAAGCTGTTTTAGATAGATCATATTCCTAATGCTTTCTCGATCTCTTCTCTAATCATGCTCTCTGGCATCGCTCCAACGAATCCACCAACTATTTCCCCATCTTTGAAGAACAAGACTGTGGGAATGCTTGATATTCCATATTCGAAGGCGAGTTCTTGGTTCTCATCAACGTTTACCTTGTAAAACTCTACTTCCTTGTATTCCTTAGAGATCTTTTCCAGCACTGGGCTTAGATATCGACATGGCATGCACCAATCCGCGTAAAAGTCTACCACTACGAGCTTTTCACTTCTTATCACTTTCATAAACTCTTTTTCATCGATCTTCCTCATTTCCATCACCCAATTTCATTAACTCATTAGAGTTTAAAAGTCTTTATCGGTTTTTACAAAATCGTAAAATCAGTCTGCATAGATCGAAAGAATGTCACCATCGCTAAGAACATGTTCCAATCCAACTCTTTGTCCTTCAAATTTTACCGATTTTCCCCAAACTCTTGCATATCTAAATTTTTCTACAAAATCCTTATGCAATTTTCTGCAAACGTCTTCCACTCTGGCACCTTTTCTCAAAACCATCGGTTTCTCCGCAATTTTATCTCCAGGAGGTTTGAGGTATACGTTGATAAAGTCGAGTTTTCTATATATTTCTTCCTTTAGCAGATCAAGGTTTATTCCTTTCTCTGCGGAGATCTTAATTCCGTTGAAATCAACATCCATCAGATCAATCTTGTTCACAACTACCAAGGATGGAATGTAAACACGATTACCTGCTAAGACGTCTATAAGCTTTTCTACAGTTGCTTCTTCCCTAAATATGATCTCTGCATTGTGAATTCTGTATTCCTTCATGATCTCGTAAATTGTTTTCTCATCAATGGCAATCGGTGCTGTTGAGGTGATCTTTATCCCACCACGCTCTTTCTTTTTTATAATGATCTCCGGCGGTTTTTGATCAAGCCTTATACCCCCTTCATAAAGCTCTCTCTTCACGATCTCGATCGTTTCAAGTCTGAAGACATCCGCTACGATCACTATTAGATCTGCAATTCTAACTGCGGAAATGACCTCTTTTCCCCTTCCTCTACCACTTGAAGCTCCTTCAACAACTCCGGGCATATCGATGATCTGTATAACCGCATTTTTATACTCTAAAATCCCTGGGACAGGTTTTTTTGTCGTGAAATCGTAATCCGCAACTTCACTCTTAGCTCCAGTTAAGGCGTTCAAAAGTGTTGACTTTCCAACAGAGGGATAACCAACAAGTGCTACAGTCGCATCCCCTTCTTTTCTGATCGAAATAGCTTGTTGTTTTGCACTTTTCGCTTTTTCCTTTTCAAGCTCCTCCCTAAGCCTTGCAAGCTTAGCCTTTAGCCTACCAACATGGTGCTCAGTTGCCTTGTTGTAGGGAGTTCTTTTTATCTCTTCTTCAATCTCTCGGATCTGCTGTGCTAAATCCATTGAAAACTCGTAAATCTTAGGAATTATAAAAGTTCCTTAGTGCTCTAAATTGTCGCTCACAACCGTAACACCTCCCTTCATCGAAAAAGTGAGCTTTGCTATGTAGTTATGGTATGCAATGAAAGAGTCCTCGCTCTTTATGATCTCAATGAACACATCGTGGAAAGTCAAAAGCTCATTTGGCACCTTTCCGACTATTGCGGTGATCAAGATTCCCTTATCAATCTCGATAAGAGCTTCAATAGCCTTGGAAAGATCATGGCCATAGATCGATAGAAAATTGACACCGAAAGAGATCACGATTTTATTTTCGGGAATGAAATTTTTTACATCTCCAATCTCTTCTATATTCAATTTTTCCACACTTCTCAAGTAAGCACAATCCTTCTCTGCGGATATGATCAGAGCTTCACCAGACTTGGGAAATCCGTATTTCTTTGCAAAGTGATTGATCCTTTCAACTGCTGCATCGGTCCAGAGGATCCAGAAGATCTCTCCGAATTTTTCAGATAGCCAAGAAGAGACTGTGTAGAAACTATAAACATCAGGAAAAGAAATTAAGACTTTGTCCCCTTCTTCAGCGGTTTCGAGAATGCTCTGGATTATTTTCATAGATCCGCTTAACTCAATCTAATAAATAAAATTTTCCTATACGATTAAAATTTCTTTTTTGTAATTACACATTCTTTGCTAAGCTCATTATATTTTAAATAACGGAAAAGAGATATAAATCGCAGAGAAAATTGGAGATATGGAAGAAGTTTTGAAAAAGATTACAGATTATAAATGGGAGCTGAGCAAGGAGTATAAGAAAGGGATGAGAGTCCCCGCTTACTTTTACATAAGCAGAAAGCTGATGAAGGATCTTGAAAAGGATGCAGTGGAGCAGGCTGCTAACGTTGCAACAATGCCCGGAATAAGGCTTGCTTCTCTTGTTATGCCAGACGTTCATGTAGGCTACGGATTTCCAATAGGAGGTGTAGCGGGTTTTGATGTTGAGGAAGGAGTTATCTCTCCAGGAGGAGTTGGATTTGACATAAACTGTGGTGTTCGATTGCTTAGGAGCAATCTTAAGGTGGAACAGGTTAAGCCAAAGATCAAAGAGCTCATAGATACGCTATTCGTCGCAGTTCCCTCGGGAGTCGGTAGTGAAGGCAAAATCACGCTTAAGGATAAAGACCTTGATGAGATCTTTGTTTCTGGAGCAAAATGGGCTCTTGATAATGGCTATGGTTGGGAAGAGGACTTGGAGAGATGTGAAGAAAACGGAGCGATGCCTGGAGCAAGACCAGAAGTTGTTAGTAGAAGGGCAAGAGATCGTGGTAGGACTCAGCTCGGCACTCTTGGCAGTGGAAATCACTTCCTCGAAGTGCAGTATGTTGAAAAGGTATACAATCCAGAGGTTGCAAAAGTCTTTGGACTTGAAGAGGGCACTGTAACTGTTATGATCCACTGCGGAAGCCGTGGGTTAGGGCATCAGGTATGCACAGACTTTCTCGAAATTCTCGACAGAGCGGTGAAGAAATACAACATCTCTTTGCCAGACAGACAGCTTGCCTGTGCTCCAATAAAGAGCAAAGAGGGTGAAGATTACTTTGCCGGAATGGCGGGAAGTGCGAACTATGCATGGTGCAACAGGCAGATCATTGCGCACTGGGTTAGAGAGAGCTTTGGAAAGGTTTTCAAGATGAGCGAAGATGATCTTGGGCTTGACGTGGTATACGATGTTGCGCATAACATAGCAAAGATGGAAGAGCATACTTTGAACGGGAAGAAGGTTAAGGTTTGCGTTCACAGAAAGGGAGCGACAAGAGCTTTTTCAGCTGGTCGTAGCGAAGTTCCTACAGTTTATCGCAACGTTGGTCAGCCAGTGCTAATTCCGGGAAGCATGGGGACTCCGAGCTACGTTCTTGTTGGCACTGAAAAGGCTATGCAGGAGACCTTTGGAAGCACTTGCCATGGCAGTGGAAGAGTCTGGAGCAGAGCGGAAGCGAAGAGAAGGATGAGAGATAACGTTGTGAAGCAGAATCTTGAGAAGAAAGGCATTTACGTTAGATCCGCAGAAAAGGGTTTGCTTTCAGAAGAAGCTCCAGAGGCTTACAAGATCAGCGATGATGTCGTCGACGTTGTGCACAGAGCGGGAATTTCAACGCTTGTAGCCAAGCTTGTTCCACTTGGAGTAACCAAGGGTTAATTTTAAATTTGAATACTTTTTAATTTTGCAATTTTAAGAACCGAGAAAAAGGTATAATGGCTTAAAAATTTGCTCAGATCAACATGTTCAAACCTTCAACGAAGGCTTCGACTGAAGCCATCACGATATCCGCTCTTGCCCCTCTTGCGGTAACGATCTTATTCCCTCGCTTTAGCTGAACTATAACGTCGACAAGAGCATCAGTTCCACCAGTGATAGCGTCAACATGGTAGCTCACAAGCTTTATGTCCGCATAATCCTTTATGGCTTTTCTTATCGCATTTATCGCTGCATCCACTGGACCAACACCGATCGCTGCTTCGATCCTCTCCTCCCCATTGATCCTCAGCTTCACACTTGCCATTGGAGTCGTGCTTTTGCCTGTTAAAATTGCAAGATCTTCAAGCTTTACTCTTCTCTCTCTGCTGATCTGTAAAACAGTCTCTATGATCGTTCTAACATCTGCATCGGTCAATCTTTTACCCATGTCTCCGAGTTCTTTGATCCTTGCAAGAATTTCGTCCATTTGCTCCTTTGTCGCTGAATAACCAAGCTCTCTTAGAATTGCTTCAACACTCGCTCTTCCAGCATGCTTTCCAAGAACGATAACGCGCTTTCTTCCAACCATCTCTGGTGAGATTGGCTCATAAGTTCTTGAATCTCTTAACAAAGCTGAAGTGTGAATTCCGCTCTCATGAGTAAATGCGTTATCACCGACGATCGGCTTATTCGGAGGGACAACGATCCGTGTGAACTTTTCAACGAGCTTTGAGATCGGATATAGTTTTTCTTTATTTATCCCAAGCTTAAATCCATACAAGTGTTCAAGAACCATAGAGACTTCTTCAAGCGACGCGTTTCCCGCTCTTTCGCCTATGCCATTTATCGTTGCATGAAATTCATTAGCTCCACTTTTAATCGCATAAACAGTATTCGCAGTCGCTAAGCCAAAGTCATCGTGGCAGTGGATCGCAACTGGTAACTTTAGTTCTTTCTTCAATCTCTGAACAATTTCGCAAGTTCTCTCAGGTGTGAGCACTCCGACTGTATCGCAGAAAGTCAATCTCTCCGCTTTCGTTTCTTCGCCTTTTTTCAACAGCTCGATCACAAATTCGAGATTTGCTCTTGAAGCGTCTTCCGCACCAAACTCAACAATGAGTCCACGCTCTCTCGCATACTCAATTGCTTCGATGCTTTTCTCGATCACAAAGTCGTTTCCTTTTCCAGGAAATTTTGCTTGGATATGATATTCTGAGGAGGGGGCAACCATGAAGATCGAGTCCGCATTGGCATCTGCTGCAGAATCGATGTCTTCCTTTTTGATCCTCGCAAAACTGCAGATCTCCGCTTTGAGCCCCCTTTCAGAGATCGCTTTTATTGCCTTAAAATCACCTTCAGAAGAAACCGCTGTTCCCGCCTCGATTATGTCAACTCCAAGAGCGTCAAGGGCTTCAGCTATCATTACCTTCTGTTCCACAGTAAGCGAAACTCCTGGAGTTTGTTCACCATCTCTGAGCGTTGTGTCAAGAATTAGAACTTTCACGAGTGATCCTTAGACATGAGATTAAAAAGATTGCTCAAGAATTTCGAAAACTTCATTTCCGAAATAGAGATTCGAAGGCTTCTCTGATCTTTTCATAGCTCTCTTCGAGTGCTTGAGGAACGATCTGAACATCCGCAAGAACAGGCATAAAAGAGGTGTCTCCCTTCCATCTTGGGACAACGTGAACATGTAAATGCCCTTCAATTCCCGCTCCCGCAACCGCTCCAAGGTTAATACCCACATTGAATCCCTCGGGATTCATTGAGAGTCTTATCGCCTTCATAGATAAGTTAACAAGAGTCATGAGCTCGAGGATCTCCTCATCGTTTAATTCTTCTGTCGAAGGAACATGTCTTTTTGGGCACACCATCACATGCCCGGGATTGTATGGGTTTTTGTTCATTATTACAAAGCTATTTTTAGCCTTGTAAACAACAAGCATCTCTTTTTCATTGCCCTTCATAGCAGAACAGAAAATGCAGTCTTTTGGCTTTGGAGCGAGCACGTATCTAATTCTCCAAGGTGCAAAGATCCTCTCCATGGCTTAAAATAGGCACCAAATTTTAAAAACTTTCTAAAACCTTCTCAAGCTTTCCGAACTCTGATAGCAAGTGGATCTTAATTCTGTTGATCACAACTCTCGGCTCCTCCGCTCTGTAAACGTAGCCTATCCAACCTCTTTCAACGAGTTTTCGCTTTATTATCCCCCTTCTATGCAAATCTCTCAACCTCTCACGCACAAATCTCGTGGAAAGATTCAACTCTTTCGCTATCTCCTTCACGCTAAGCTCTTGCTTCTCGAGTAGCAAGTTATAGATCCTGAGGTCTGAAGGCTTTAGTTTCAAACTCTCTATTATTTTCGCAACCTCTTTTAGCATTTTTCACCTCTTATGTAGGAAGTGAAGAGATCATAATATATATAAACATTGCGAAATTGTAATTACTATGCTCGACAAGGTAAACCTTTTCTCAAGTCTCGTTGTAAATCCAATAACAAGAAAGACGATAAAGAGCGTTGCTTGTTACTGCGAGGATTGTAAAAAGAATAGACTTGAAGTAGCCATAGAGCTCTTTGTTGGAGCCAGAAATGATGCTTGTTGGAAGTGTAGACTTGCAGAAAAGGTTGTCGAGCCTGTTTTAGTTAGAGGAGCTGAAACTTTCAATACTACCACTGAAGAACTTAAAGAGAAGTTTAAAGATGCTTACTGGCGGAAAGGGCTTGCAAGTGTTATAAAGGGGATCGCAGAATTCGGAGTTCGCAAACCATTTGTCCCAGGAGCACCTTTTCAAGTAGTCTGGGATCTAACCTATGCATGCAATCTCCACTGCAAGCACTGCTATGCTACCGCAGGCAAGCCATTGGAGGATGAGCTAACAACAGAAGAAGCTTTGGAGACTATTGAAAACCTTGATAGGCTTGGAGTGACGATCATAGCATTCTCTGGTGGTGAACCACTTGTTAGAAAAGACATTTTTGAGCTAACAAGCTTTGCATCGGAGAAGGGGATCTATGTAGCTTTAGCAACAAATGGAACGATGATCAGCGATGAAATGGCAAGGAAAATGAAGGAGAATGGTATAAGCTACCTTCAGATCAGTCTTGATGGTCTAAAGGGAACACATGATAGTTTTAGGGGAATAAAAGGAGCTTTTGATAGAACGATCGAGGGGATTAAGAATGCTGTGAAACACGGTTTCTTTGTAAGCGTTTCGATGACCGTAACGAGTTTGAACTACGAAGAGGTGCTAAAAGTCATAGAGCTTTGCGAAAAGCTTGGAGTTAACTGGTTCATGCACTACAACTTCATTCCTACAGGTAGGGGAAAAGAGATCCTCGAATTGGACATCTCACCTGAACAGAGAGAAAGGCTTCTGAAAATGCTTTATGAAAGGAATTTCAGCTCAAGTGTAAGTCTACTATCTACCGCTCCGCAATTTGCCAGAGTTGCTCTGCAATGCAATGGAGGAATAATTCCAACGCATTTCTACAATGTGAACGCTGGCGATAGACTTAGGCAACTTGCAGAGTTTATCGGAGGTTGTGGAGCGGGAAGATTTTACTTTGCAATAAAGGCTAACGGCGATATAACGCCCTGTGTCTTCTTCCCACTTGTTGTTGGCAACGTCCGAGTTGATGATCTTGAAGAGCTTTGGAGAAAGAATGAGGTCTTTGAAAGTCTCAGAAACAAGGATAAACTCGAGGGTTGTGGAAATTGTAGCTATCGCTACGTATGCGGAGGTTGCAGAGCGAGAGCCTACAACTACTTTGGAGATCACTTCAAACCTGATCCGGGGTGCATAAGGAACAAAGCAGTTTGGGAGAAAGCAATTAAGGTAGGTGAGAATAATAGATGATCTGGTTGAGAGACTTGATTTTGAAGAGCTTTTGAGAAAAATAAAGGACTCCATACTCGTAGGTATAACTTCCACTACGCCGACCTTCAACTCCGCATTGAGGTATGCGAAAAGAATAAAGGAAGCTATTAAAGATGCTTTCATAATCCTTGGTGGTGTTCATGTCTCTTTCGAGCCTGAAAAGGCTTTGAAAAATGATTACGTTGATGCAGTTTGTATAGGTGAAGGGGAAGAGACGATCTTAGAAGTCGCTGAGAGGATTGAAGAAGATAAAAGCTTGGAAGGGGTTAGAGGAGTTTTCTACAAGGAGAATGGAGAGATCAAAAAGAATGAGCCAAGAAGTTTTATACAAGATCTGGATTCTTTGCCTTTTCCAGCATACGAGCTGATGCCGCTCAAGAAGTATTCCGTCTTTGGCTACAAACTCGAGCATTTTCCAGTTATAAGCTCTCGTGGTTGTCCTTTTACATGCAGATATTGTAGCTCTTCTCTCTTCATGGGTCATCGCTTCAGAGCACGGAGTGCAAAAAACGTCGTAGATGAGATTGAGTGGTTAGTGAATGACTTTAAAGCTAAGCACATTGCCTTCGGAGATGATACATTCACGTTTAATCGAAAAAGGGTAGTAGAGATCTGCGAGGAGATAAAAAAGAGAGGTATTGAAATCTCATGGAGTTGTTCCTCGCGAATGCACACGAGCAGCGGAACTGCTAAAGATCATGAGATCCGCTGGTTGCGTTGCGATCTACTACGGCATAGAGACAAGGGAAAGATCTGAGAAAGACTTTAAAGTTCGCTTTAAATCTTGATCCAGACTATGCACAGTTTTCAATTCTAACACCCTATCCCGGCACGGAGATCTATGAAGAGGCTAAGAAAAAAGATTTGCTACATCCGCTTCTACCTTAGACCGAGATTCATATTCAGAGAGATCAGAAAAGGGAACTTAGGAGTTATTTTTAAAGTCTTTAGAAAGGCTATGCATGGTTTATAAAAATTTATAATTTATTATATATAATAAAGTTATCTTTTTATCTAAAAAGGAAAAACTTTATATAATTAAAATGTAAAACATGCAATTAGTCAGAGGTGATGAAATGGGTGAAAAACCAACTTCCGCCTTTATACTGTCCCTTATAGGTGGAATATTTATCTTGCTATCGGGACTCGTTTTTGCAGTGTTTTTTGGACTTTTGGGCGCAATGGTATCACTTGTTCCAATAATAGGGGCACCTATTGGTGGGCTTCTGATAGGTCTCGGTATCGTTGGGCTCATCTTTGGGATCTTGGTTATAATAGGAGCTTTCATGATTAACAGTGGGGAGAAAGGAAAGGTGACAACAGGATCAATAATAGTCCTCGTATTCTCGATCTTGAGCCTATTCGTCGTTGGTGGAGGGTTCATCATAGGTTTTCTACTTGGTCTAATCGGGAGCATAATTGGTCTGACTTGGAAACCTACTACAACGCAATCTTGAATTTGAATTTTTATAAATTTTTTATTTTGCCAACTTTTTTATTTCATACACTCTTTCTGTTAACTTTCCAATATAGATCGCAAATCCACAAGTTTTTTAAGGCAGAATTTTTTAGCTTCTGAGGTGTTAGAATCCAAAGAGATCCAAACGCTTACAGGAGAGCCAAGGAAGGCATTGGTAAAATTGTCGATACCGATGATCATTCAAAATACGATTTTTACACTCTACAGCATAGCGGATGCCATATGGGTCTCGGGATTGGGGCATGAAGCTTTAGCTGCAGTGGGATTATTTTTTCCTGTATTCATGCTCTTTAACGCCCTTGCCTTTGGCTTGAGCATTGGTTCAAGTTCAGCGGTTGCAAGGAGAATTGGTGCAAAAGACTTGCATAGTGCCAGAATTGTAGCCACTCACTCGTTCGTGATAGGCATTGTGATCTCTCTGATCATGTTCAGCTCTCTATTCTACCTAAAAAAGATCTTATACCTTTTAGGAGCGGAAGGGGAAGTTTTCAAGTTGTCGTGGGAATATGGCTCTATAATGATCGCAGGATCGCTTTTCTTAGTTTACAGCAACATCTCCGCTGGACTTATGAACGGAGAGGGTAATGCAAAAAGATCGATGTATGCAAATGCCTTCGGTTCAATTTTGAACATCCTTCTCGATCCCATTTTTATTTATGTTCTCTCTCTTGGAGTTGCTGGAGCAGCTTATGCGAGCATTTTATGCTTAGCAATTTCAACATCAATCTTCATCTACTGGTTCTATTCAGGTAAAAGTAGTTTAAAGCCAGAAAGGAATAATTGGAACTTTAATATTGTTTTTGATCTTCTAAGAGTCGGAATTCCAGCATCTTTCGGAATGATAGCTATGTCTTTATCTACGATGTTCATAAATCGCATAATTCTAAGCGTTGGTGGTGACTACTCTTTAGCGGTATATTCTGCGGTTTGGAGACTGATAATGATCGGATTCATTCCCCTTTTTGGAATAAGCGGAGCTTTAACTGCTGTGGCTGGCGCAGCATATGGAGCTAAAAATCCATTAAAACTTGATTTGGCTTATCGGTATGCATTGAAGTTCGCTTTAACAGTGAATACGCTTATATTAATAGCAATGATTGCCTTTGCACCACAACTCGCTTTTGTTTTTGCATACACAGAGAAAGGGAGCGTAATATACGAAGGAGTAGTCGATTCTCTAAGAATATTGGCTTTCATCTTACTTTGCGCTTCCATAGGTATTACTTCTTCATCTATATTTCAGGGAATAGGAAAAGGAGAGCGGGCGCTTTTGCTTACCCTAACGAGAGTCTCTATGCAGATCTCTGTTGCATTTATTCTTGCGGTTCCACTAACAATGGGCTTTAAAGGAGTTCTTTTCGGC
This sequence comes from Archaeoglobaceae archaeon, assembly GCA_025058955.1. Classification (GTDB taxonomy): domain Archaea; phylum Halobacteriota; class Archaeoglobi; order Archaeoglobales; family Archaeoglobaceae; genus WYZ-LMO2. Next base: position 12,522 of record JANXDV010000002.1, read on the forward strand.
ATGGTATTAGGAGACGCTTTTGCAGCATTCTTAAGCTATGTTTGGATCTTCATGACGATAAAAGACATATTCAGAAAATTCGAGCCTTTTCAATCATCTTCTGCAAATTTCTGAGTTGAATCTGAAGATTCAGAGAATTCAGAAAAGTTTAAAAATGCAGAGAGAACTAAAAATATGAATAAGAAGATTTTTTGCCTAATTTTCATGAACGCCAAGTTGAAAGGCTCTCTCCAACGCTTAGAGTCATTTTTAGGGGTGAATAAATGGAAAAGAAGATGTTGGGTCTGATAGAGAAATACCTCACACTATGGATCTTCTTAGCCATAATCTTTGGTGTTGCTTTAGGCTATGCCTACCCTGAAATTTCAAACGTTATCGCTAAGATGAGCATCGACACAACCTCGATCCCAATAGCGATCGGTTTAATTCTGATGATGTATCCACCTCTGGCAAAGGTTAAATACGAAGAAATGGGAAAAGTTTTCCGAAATTTAAAGCTCCTATCCTTTTCGCTTACCCAAAACTGGATTGTTGGACCTTTAGTGATGTTTCTCCTCGCTATTGTATTGCTGAGAGACATGCCAGAATTCATGATGGGCGTAATCCTTGTCGGACTTGCGAGATGCATCGCAATGGTCATCGTTTGGAATGAGCTTGCTGAAGGAGACAGAGAGCTCGCGGTAGGTCTGGTAGCTTTTAATGCGATCTTCCAGATCCTATTCTACGCGGTTTACATCTATATATTCATAACCTTGGCTTTGACAAAGCTTGGACTTGCGGAAGGTGTAAACGCGGAAGTGAGCATAATTGAAGCTGCAAAGACTGTCTTTATTTATCTTGGCATCCCCTTTATTGGTGGAGTTATTACGAGATATGCAAGCTTTAAAGTAAAGGGTAAAGAATGGTTTGAAAAAGTCTTAGCTCCTAAGATTAGCCCAATAACTCCAATGGCTCTACTTTTCACGATCGTCATCATGTTCTCTTTGAAAGGAGAATACATCGTAGAGCTACCATACAACGTTGCAAGGGTTGCAATCCCGTTGGTTCTTTACTTCCTGATCATGTGGTTCGCAACATTCTTTATAGCCTACAAACTCGGTGTAGATTATCCAAAAACAACTGCGGTCTCCTTTACAGCTGCAAGCAATGACTTCGAGTTAGCAATAGCGGTAGCAATAGCGATCTGGGGAATTCAAAGCGATCAAGCATTTGCAACGGTTATTGGACCACTCATAGAAGTTCCGGTTTTGATAAGCCTTGTAAACGTTGCTTTAAAATTTAGAGATAAATTTTATAAAATTGATTAAATTTTATTATAGAGCTCAAAACCATTAAGAGTAGATTTAGCCATTTTTATTTTTCTATTTTTAAGCTGAGCAACAGATTTTTTTAAATCCTCTAATTGCTTTTTCCTCAATTCTTCATCAGAAAAGCTTGAATTCTTGTATTTATAATAACCGCAGTCTTTATCTTTACCTCTTTTTGTAAAAATTCCAAGGTTGTGTTTACAAAACGTTCATCACTGCAAAAGATCAAACTGAAAGAACTTAGAATCAAATTCTTCTTAACCAGAAGATACATACAATCGCAGTTATAGCAGAGATTAGAATTGCCTGAGTTGCAGAATTTCTCAAATGACCTATTTCTGCCTGAAAAGGCTAAAAATTATGCTAAGGAAAGCTATGGATCCCAAGGTTGAAATAACCTTCTTTGGCTTAGATTCTCATTCTTAAAATTCTATTGAAGGTCTAATAACATGCGGGGGGCGGGATTTGAACCCGCGGACCCCTACGGGACAGGGTCTTAAGCCCTGCGCCTTTTCCACTCGGCAACCCCCGCTCTCTCAAGCTTTTAGTCCTTTATGTTTATAAAGATGTAGTAAGCTCATGATCGCTATCCAATAGATCGCTTCTCAAGATCCCTTAAAATTTCCACCGCTCTCTCAGAATTTATCCATTCCTGATCAATTTTATCGACGATCTCATCTATACGTCTAACCTGTTCTAAAATCTTTTCTCTAACTTCTTTTTCCCCAAATAACTCTACATAGCCGAGTAAATTAGCCAAAGGATTTCTTATTCCATCCACCAATTGTTCCATCGCATCTATATTCTCCTTCAATTTATCGATCACCGCTTTTAGCATTTCATTCATCTTTCTAAGTTCCTCATTTAGATTGTAAAATCTTGTCGAATCAAAGCCTGTAACGTATACCGCTGGTGCTCCCTTAAACGTGATCCTCCTCGCAACTGTTGAGAACCATCCCTCTCTATTTTTTCCAACAACTCTATAACTGTAACTTTCCTCTTCTCTCAAACCCTTTTCTCTTTCAACGTATTTCCTGAAAACAGACTCTCTATCCTCTGGATGAACCAGATCAAATGGGCTCATGTTAAAGAGCTCTTCACGAGTATAGCCAGAGAGTTCCTCGAGCTTTTTATTCATGAAAACGAATTTGCCATTCTGTATGATATACATGGGTGCTGCAGAACCTTCGATCAATTCTCGATAAAATCTCTCGCTCTCCTCAAGATTTTTTAATAAACTCTTTAACTCAGTTAAGTCCGCATAATTTCCAACCCCATACACTTCTCCACCAATTTGAAATGCTCTAAATATTCCTGAAGCCCATCTTACTTCTCCAGCTCTTGTTTTATATCTGAATTCATCAAACACCCATTCACCTTTAAAACCCCTTTCAATGATCTCCTTGACTTTTTCAATGTCTTCCTCGTAGATCAGGCTTATAACATTTCTATTCAGAATTTCTTCTTTTGAATAGCCACAATAATTACAAAAAACTTCATTAGCGTATAAAATATCCATTTCTTTGTTGAGAATTACGATACCCTCTATGGAAGTATCGATCAATTCTTTGCATGTTGAAAGATCAAGTTCAAGCATGTTAATAATTTTAGTTAAGAAACTTAATTCTTTTGATTTTGGGTAGCCCAAATTTTGTTGCATAAAGTTTTTCTTAAATTTTCTCAAAAAGATATTTATACAATCAAGACAAAAAGTTAGATGGTGATTTAAATGGGGGTTCATAGAATTACGAGTGAATCCGCAAGATTCTATGCAATGAGGGAAAGAATCGTGGGATCTGCAATCTCTCTAATCGGAGAAGCGAGTCTTAGACTCGAAGAGCTCAGTAAAGAGCAGTGTGAGAAAATTGGAGATTTAGCGTCAAAACTTCTCCCATATGCTCCAGGATATGCTGGAAAAACGATGCCTATAATTGCAAGACTTTTCTGGAAACTTGCAAATGTAAAAGAAAAGGATTTTCCACTTGTAGAGATGGATAAACTCGAAAAAGAGATTGAAGAGCTAAGAAAAGAGCTTAAACTTTAGTCCCAGAACTTTCTCGTTCTAACATATTTTCTTTCCGCCTCAAGTAGAGCCTTGAAAAACTCTTCTTCTGAATTGTAATAGCCAGAAAGCACTCTTTTTGCTGTTTCAAAGCCAACTCCATAAGTTAGCATTGCATAAACTCCTTTCATGCGGTAGTTCATGATGAGATTTGCAATTTTGAACAATTCTTCGCGATTTGGTTCGTAATTTTTTCGGTCACTTAAAACTGCGATCATGAAACTTCCGCACTTAACGCACTTCAAGTTCAAGTTCTTAGCAATCTCTCTATAGCTCGCTCCACAATTTATGCAGATCACCTTGCACATCTCTCCCTTTATTCTCTCCATAAAGGCTTTCAGAATTGCTCCACTTGGCTTTGTGATCAGCAGATCTGGAACCTTGTCCCTACCTTCGAGGCTTATAGGGGTAAACTTATCATAGACGCTGAATTTGATCTCTTTACTGAATTTTTCGAAGAATAACTTTGCCTTTTCGAGATCCATTTTTTCCAAGAAGATCTCCCTAAGCGCCTCCTTATAAACTGGAGTTCCTAAAAGTTTCAAAACTAAAGTTCTTAGGTTAATTCTGCTAAGATCTTCATCTTTCTCGAGCACGCCAAACTTTCTTGCAGATTTAACGATCTTCCACTGCATCAACCTCGTTTCTATAATTGCTCTTTCCGCCAAATTCCAGACTTCTTCTGGATTTACGCTTAGAATTGCCTCTTTAACTTCCTCAGGACTTGCTGGAGAGATCTTTATCCTATAAGGATCAATTTCAACAGAGACATTGGTCCCCTTTTTCAGTGACAGGATGAGTGCGAGAATTCTACCTATAGCCTCATTTGCCTTATGTCCAAAGCAAACGTTAACCACTACATCCCTTCCAGATCCATCTATTATCACGTGATCATCGCTTGGAATTTCAAAATCTTTTTTCTGCTCCTCGATCTTCTCCAACACCTTTTTAACTCCATTTTCATCCACTAAATTCTTCAAATCCTCAATGCCAATTTTTCCATCTGCTATTAGCCTTCTAAGCTTTCCAACGAGCTGAGCTACTTCAAATGGCACCGGAATCTCTTCTCCAACCCATGAAGGTATTTCTCCTTCAGAGACCGCTGGCTCAACTTTGACAACATTTTCAACACTTAAGATCCTCCAAAGCTCTCCTTTCATTGCGAAGACTTCGCCACCGAATGTTGAGAGAAAACTCTCGTCAAGATTGCCTATCGCTTTTCCAGAGGTGATGTCAACAACTTTCAAACTCTTCTCATCCATGATCATCGAGATGTTGTCGTAGAAATACTTCCTTGTTCTCCTTCTTGCAGAGATCTCTTCTCCATCATAGAAGATCCTCCAAATCTCTTTTAGATAATTGCAGATCTCAGAAAATTCCTCGTAACTAAGATTTCTGTAGAAGTAACATCTCTTTACGATCTCATAAGTCTTTTTTGCAGAAATTCTTCCATACTCAATTGCAATTGCACAGATCTGGTTTGCAAGAACGTCCAAGCTGTTCTCATGTAGCTCGAGATCTTCAAGTTTTCCAACTTTTACCCTATCCATGATCGCAATCGACTCCACGATGTCGTCAAATGTATTCGCAATGATGTAACCAACCGACTTCCTTCCAAGTCCATGTCCACTTCTACCTACTCTCTGGATCAATCTGATCGCCTGCCTTGGACTGCTATACTGAATTACCGCATTCACATGCCCTATGTCAATGCCGAGCTCCATCGAAGATGTGCAAATAAGTGCTTTTAACTTTCCACTTGCAAAGTTCTCTTCAGCAGAAATCCTTGCTTCTCTTGAGAGACTTCCATGGTGGACTTCAACATCTAAAAGCTTTTTCAGATGGACTCCGATGACTTCAGCGGTCTGTCTTGTGTTCACAAAGATCAGAGTTGGGCCATTTTTTTCAACAAGCTCCTTTATGAGCGAAAGCTCATCTTCAGAGCTTAGAATTCTGATCTCATACTCTTTCTCGATCTCTCCAGAAACGATCTCAGCACCTCCGAGGATCTCTGAAACCCTTTTAGGATCGCTTATCGTTGCAGAAAGAGCTATTAGCTGAAATTTGGCAATTTCTCTCAGTCTTTCAATTCCTACAAAGAGCTGAACACCTCTTTCGCTGTCAATAAGCTCATGGATCTCGTCAATTACCAAGAACTTCACATTTCTAAGAGCTTCTCTAAGTTTTCTACCAAGAAAGAGTATTTGGAAAGTTTCGGGAGTTGTTATAAGTATTTCTGGTGGTTTTTTGCTTTGCTTAACCCTCTCACCCTCTTTTGTGTCTCCATGACGGACATCAATGCTTATTTTGAGCATCTCCGCAATTTTTTTCATCCTTCTAAGCATGTCTCTATTTAAAGCTCTTAGTGGAGTTATGTAGAGAACGCAAATTCCTGGCATTTTTCTCTCGAGTAACTTCTGAAAAATTGGAATCATTACCGCTTCAGTTTTACCACTACCGGTTGGAGCCATTACGATCGTGTTCTTACCAGAGTAAACTACTTCAAACGCCCTATTTTGTAGATCCGTTAACTCCGAAATACCAACACTTTTCAAAGCTTCTTCAAGTCTCCGATCGATCGAAGGGATCATCGCTCCTACAAAACTAAAAGCTAAGATTTAAAAATTCTACAACAACATGATAAGTATGGTGAAAATTGATGAGATCGATTTGAACATTCTTAAAGAACTTCAAGAAGATGCAAGGAAAAGTCTTAAAGAGATTGCTGAGAAAGTTGGTGTTGCGGAGGGGACTGTATACAACAGAATAAACAAGATGAAGAATTTAGGAATTATTAAAAAGTTTATTCCAATTCTCGATTATTCCTCACTTGGATATGATATAACCGCTATCATTGGAATTACCGCAGAAGGAGGACAGATCGTTGAAATAGAGAAAGAGATCGCAAAGGAGAAAAGTGTTACCGCGGTTTACGACGTAACTGGAGAGTATGATATTCTGATCGTTGCAAAATTCGAAAATAGGGAGAAGCTTAACGAATTCGTGAAAAGGCTGTTGAGCATGAAGAGTGTTAAAAAAACATACACAATGCTCGTTCTCAACGTAGTCAAGGAAGCTCATATGATCGAGCTTTGATCAAGTCGTGTATTCAGAATTTATTTTAACGTATTCGTAGCTCAGATCACAGCCTATTGCGTAATCCTCGAAACTACCTTTGTGAAGATCAACGATTATTTTGAAATCCCCCTTCATGATCTCTCTTGCCTCCTCCTCTCTACCCGTAATTTTTCCACGATCAACAAGCATTACCCTCTTCTCTTCATTCTCAAAGATCACGGTGATCTTTTCATCCACTTCCGCTCCACTGTAGCCAAGAGCTGCAATTATTCTGCCCCAGTTTGGATCACAACCAAATATTGCAGTTTTTACAAGCAATGAGTTTGCTACAGCTTTTGCTGCAATTTCTGCAGATCTCTCACTCATAGCTCCAGTTACAAAGACTTCAAAAACCTTTGTTGCTCCTTCTCCATCCCTTGCGATCTGTTTTGCAATGCTGTAAAAGACCTTCTCAAGCTCCTCTTCAAAAACATCCCTTTCAACCTTATCCTTGCCAGTTGCAATCAAAAGCACGGTGTCATTCGTAGAGGTATCTCCATCGACTGTAAGCCTATTCAAAGGCTTTACCGCTCTTCTGAGGATCTCATTCAACTCTCCGCTTTCAAAACTTGCAGAAGTGAAAACAAAGCATAGCATAGTAGCAAGATTTGGCGAGATCATTCCCGCTCCTTTCGCAATCGCAGAGATCTTTGCATTTTTTGAGTATGCTTTCTTTATGAACTTGTCTGTTGTTTTTATAGCCTTAGCAAAATTTTCTGCATGCTCCTTGCTGTTTCCCAATCCTTTAAAAACCTCTGGAGCTTTTTTTCTGATCCACTCAACATCGAGCTTTCTACCAATTACCCCCGTTGAAGCAATTGCCACTTCATCACTTCTACACCCAAAGAGTTTGCTCGCTATTCTGCACATCTCTTTCGCATCTTCCAAACCTTGTTCGCCTGTGAAGGCATTTGCATTTCCACTGTTTACAATCAGTCCCTTTGCATATCCCTTGCTTATATTATCCTTACAAACGATCAAAGGCGCAGCTTTTATCTTGTTTCTTGTAAAAACTCCAGCAATGTTTCCGTTAAACTTCACAAGCCCTAAACCAAGCTTACCTTCCTTAATACCATTGCAAAGGATCCCTTCGATCTCCGTAATTTCCATGTTCAGAGTTTGGGAGAGGTTAAAAAATCCTTTTAAAACGAAGCTTCAAAGCTCTCTCATGACTGGACTCCCAACGATTGAAGAGATTAAGAGCGAACATAAGGCGGTGTTGTTAAGATTGGACATCAATGCCCCAATTGTAAATTCAACAATTTTGGATACAACAAGATTTGAAAGTCATCTTCCCACAATAAGGGAGCTAAAAGAAAAAAAAGTTGTAATAATTGCCCATCAAAGCAGACCTGGAAGAAGAGATTTTACAACCCTCGAAGAGCATGCGAGGGTATTGTCAAAGATCGTTGGCAGAGAAGTCGAGTATATCGATGAAATATTCAGCAAAAGAGTCATAGATCGAATAAGGAGCATGAAAGTGGGCGAAATACTACTTCTCGAGAATGTGAGATTTTACTCCGAAGAACAGCTTGATAGAACCGCAGAAGAGCATGCCAACTGTTTGATGGTGAGAAGACTTAAAGACTGCTTCGATGTTTTCGTAAACGATGCTTTTTCTGCATTTCACAGAAGTCATGCGTCTTTAGTAGGATTCATTCCAGTATTACCGACTTACATTGGCAGGGTTGCAGAGAAAGAGATCAGAGCACTCAGCATGGGGCTGAGAAAAGGAGATAGAATTGCTTTCGTTCTTGGCGGGGCAAAGATAAAGGATCCAATAAAGGTTATGAAGAACGTTTTGGAGAATGGAATTGCAGAGAGGGTTTTTCTCACTGGAGTTGTCGCAAACTATTTCCTTCAATTACTTGGAAAAGAGATCGGAGAGGAAAACAAGAAGATCGTTGAGGACAACAAGGAGAACGTGAGAGATGAGGATGCAAAGAAGCTACTTGAGAAACACAAGGATAAGATCCTACTTCCAATAGACTTCGGCATCGAAGTGGGCGGGGTTAGAGAAGACGTAGAACTCGAGAAGTTCAAAGGCAAAGGAGTAATAAAAGACATTGGAGTTGAAACGATGAACGAATTTTCCAAGATGATCCCGGAGTTTGATACTGTTGTGGTAAACGGAACCGCTGGAGTCTATGAGGATTCGAGATTCTCTCTCGGCACTTACGAAATTCTTAAAGCTGTCTCGAAAGCGAAGTTCTCTATAGTTGGTGGAGGGCATAGTGCATCCGCGGTAAACATGTTTGGGCTTAGTGAGAAAGTTAGCCATGTCTCCATAGCTGGTGGCGCATGCGTCAGATTTCTTAGCGGTGAGAAATTGCCAGTAATTGAGAAGATCAGAGAATACTGGGGAAAAGAGGCTAAATAAAGCTAAAAAATTTTTAAAATTAAATTTGATCGAATGTTATGATCCTTATTGAAGTGGGTAGCTTAACTACGCTTCCAAGTTTTGCACCAACTACATAGCTTATTTCTTTCTTCGCAGCAATGTCTATTAGTCTCTGGGTTATTATTCCATCGAAAACGATCACAGATGCCTTTATATTGTTGGTCTTCAGCGTTTTAACGAGATCTCTCACCGGGACTTCCTTGATAACGTTAAAGTTTCTATCGAGAATCCTTGCGAGTAATTTTCCTTCTACCATCTCCTTGTGAGTTTTTAAGCTTTCATGCGATGAAATTTTCTCCTCCTTTGGCAAAGCTTGTTCTCTCTTTAGCACATGCACCTGCTCAACTGGGATCTTGTTTCTTAAAGCCTTCAGGATCTCTTTGAGTGTTAAGTCCTCTACGCCTTTGCCTTCAGGAGCTCTTGCTATGAAATCCACTTCAGCTACTTGGAGCAACTCTTTTAGGATCAGCTCCCCTCCTCTGTCACCATCTAAAAAAGCTGTAACGGTCTTCTTCTTACTGAGCTCAACGATCGTCTTCGGAATATTAGTGCCTTCAACGGCGATCACGTTCCTTATTCCATGTCTGAGCAAATTCAAAACATCCGCCCTACCTTCGACAACGATGATCGCATCCGACTCATCGATCCCTGGACCTGCAGGTAGTTTCTCTTCGCCATACTCTACAACTTCTTCAACTCTGATCGCTTGTCTAACAAGCTCCGTTATCTTCTCTGACTCTATTTCTGGCTCTTCAAACAATTCTCTAAGGATCTCCATCGATCTCTCTACTATTTTTTTTCTCTTGCTCGCTCTAACATCTTCGATCCTCGTCACTTTGATCCTCGCCGAACAAGGACCAACCCTTTCGATTGTCTCCAAAGCGGCTGCGATTATTGCTGTTTCAACTTTGTCAAGGCTTGAAGGGATCTTTATCTCCCCGTAGCTCTTTCCTCCTCTGCTTTCAACTTTTGCCTCAATTCTACCAATTCTACCAGTCTTCTGGAGTTCTCTAAGATCAAGATCACCGCCAAGCAATCCTTCAGTCTGACCAAAGATCGCTCCAACAACATCAGGACGTTCAACAACACCATCAGCTATTATTTCTGCATGAATTAGATACTTCGTAGTATCTGAAGTTTTCATCATATAAGCATCATCTCCAGTCATCCCAATAATTTCTCAACTACCATTTAAATAGTTTTTCAATCTCTTGCGAAACTTTCCTCTATAACCTTTATCACTTCCTTTCTTGTGAATGGCTTCTTCAAGATCAAATTAACTCCAGCTTCTAAAGCCTTCTCTCCTTTAGAGCTCGCATAAGCGGTTATTGCCACGATCTTTGCATTTGGGTCGATCTTTCTAATCTCTTTCACAGCATCTATTCCGCTCATTACAGGCATCATTATATCCATTAGAACTACATCTGGTCTCTCTTTCTTGTAGATCTCCACCGCTTCTCTACCATTTGAAGCTTCAAGAACTTTGTAGTCTTTTAACATGATCTTGAGAATTTCTCTCATCGCGGTCTCATCATCAACGATCATCACACTTCTCATTATTAACCCCATTGTTCATTGATGCCTCTACTTAAAAAAACTTCGATCAGAAGAATGTGTCAAGACTCGTCTGAGCGGATCCCTTTATTTTTGCCTCTGAGAATCCAAATCTCTCAAGAATTCTTAAGACTGCAGGAATTATCTGATGGTTAATGTAGTAGTCTTTATCAAGCTTTTTCATCTCTTCTCCGCTCCTAAGCTTGATCCTTAGATTCTCTCCATCGAAGTGTTCGATCAGATCCAATGGATAAGCTCGATCTCCAATGTTTCCCACACCCTTAACGATCACAAACCCAACTTTCGAGCCCACTGGATAAATTATGCCAACCTCTTCCGCTTTCTTAGCAGCTTTAACATGTGCTTGGATCGCTTCGTATTTGGAAGGCTTCTTTGTTAACCCTTTGTAGATCACAACGTCCTCAAGCCTTATTTTTCCCGCCCTTATAGAGTTAACGATCTCTCTTATATAGTTTAGAGCTTTTTCAGGATCCCTGTCTCTTAAGATGGTCTCTATAACTCCTCTTTGTGCCTCTTTTGCCAATTCACACCAATCCCCTCTCCTTACTTCAAGTCCACGGACCAATATTTTGTCCTCTGCAGTTAAACCAGCATATCTCTTCTTTTCAACAAAGAAGATCGCCTTAAATAGTTCATCAAGCTCTATTTGGACTGGAAGCTTTTTTGAGATCTCAGAGATCAACTTTTCTACTTCTGCCTCGAGTTCTTCTATACTTTTACCAGGTTTAGAGACAAATATGCTGTCTGTGTCCCCGTAGAGGACTTTAAATCCGAGATCTTCAGCGATCTTTGCTGAGGTTTTTATAAAATACCTTCCCCAAGCAGTGGTAGCTTCTGCACACGCTTTACAATACCATCTCGCACCAGCCCAGCCCATGTAGCCATAGAATGAGTTTGTTAAAATTTTAAGTGTTTGCTGTTTTATGTCGAGCAGTTTGTATTTCGGATCACTCTCATTCAACTCTTTCATTAATTTCTTGATCTCTCTTCTTCTCTCTATTAGCGTTCTAAGAATTCTCCTGAAAAATCCATCTGGTTGCTTTCTGAATTTATAGCCAACTTCAGGCGCTATGTAGCAATCATCTCCACTTGTTAGAGTATCAGGACTCACGTTGTAGGCGATCATGATAGAGGGATACATGCTTGCAAAATCCAGCTCGGCAACGTTCTCATGTAGCCCACGCTCTGGTTCTATAACAAACGCCCCTTCATAGCTTTCAGCAACTTCCGCTGCATTTGGAGCAATCTCGCCGATCTTCTTTGCCTCGCTAAGCAAAAGCCAGTCCACTTGCCTTCCTCGCCCCATTCTTGAAACGTCATCGAGTGGAAGCCTTATGAGTCTTGCAAGCTCATAGTTCATTGGAAGAAGTTCTTTTGCGATCATGAAAGTATGGATCACGTCTCTTCTTGCATGTGAGAGCACCTTATTTCGATCACTTTGCCAGTAGCGATTTATTTCCTTTGCCTCGATGTCCTCCATTTCTACCTTCGCCCCAAGGAATTCCGCTATGTTTTCAAGCTTCTTGATCTTCACTTCCGTTATGCGAACCGCAATGTCATAAAGATCAACGTTCAACCTTCCAGCGATCTTTGGTCTTCCACCTTTAAAGGTAATCGAAGTCCCATCTCTTCCAATGTCTAAATTGATCTTCAACTTTTCAGCTCTTTTCTTCAAGTAAGGCCAGTCAAATGCATCCTGATTGTAGCCAACGATCACATCAGGATCTATTTCCTTTATTAAGCGAACGAAATCCTGAATTATCGTCTTCTCACTCCCTTGAAGAATTTCTTCCTTTTCGCCCCACTTAGCGGAGATCACGATGATCGGATCCCTCTCAGGATCTGGCATGCCAAAGGTTGAGAGCATTTCGCAGTCAAAAGCAAAGATCTTTAGCTCTGGGATCTCTCTATTTACCCTTTCTACCTTTTCGATCTCATAGCTTTTCAGCTTTCCCTCGATCTCTTTTCCCTCGATCCTTATTCCGTCGAGACATGCAAGATCTTTGTCGATCAAATAGCGATAGGCAAATGGAATGTCCGCTTCTCTTACTTCTCCAAACTTGGAGAAGAACTCTCGAAGCTTTGGAACATGCTGTGGATGCTTTGCATAAACAACAAAAGAGGTAACTTCTCTTCCAAAAAGATTTAAGAGTTTCTTCTCATAAGATTCTGGAGCAATAATTTCTTTTCTTTTATTAACGACTGCATCTCTAATTATTTCTTCATCGATCTCAAGAACGTAAAAGTAAGGTTTAAAGTTCTTATCATAGGCAACAAAGGTTTCACGATCTTTGCACCACAATCTCACAACCGCTCGATCGTTGGTCGTGATGTATTCCGCATCAATAAGCCACCCTTCCACCACAGATCAAATACTTCAAGAAAGATTTAAAGTTACCGACCCTTTCCACAGGAAATGTGGAGGATCTCCCTTAGAGAAAAGTATTAAAAGTTTTAGATTAGCTTAGAAGCATGGTAGTTGGAGTTACACTTGTAAACGTTGTTGCGGGAAAGGAAAAAGAGGTATACGTTAAGATCAAGGACATAAAGAAGGTGAAGGATGTCTACCATGTCTTTGGAGAGTTTGATTTCGTTGTTATAATCCATGCGGACAGCCTATCTGAATTGAACAAGACCGTTGATGAGATCAGAAGAATCAACGGAGTTACAAAAACGCAAACAGTTGTTGGCGCTGAGATATGAGTGAGCTCAAGGAGATCAGCATTGCGGAGTTTTTTGAGAAGAATAAACATATTCTTGGCTACACGAATCCCGCAAGAGCTCTTATAACTGTTGTGAAAGAAGCGGTTGATAACTCTCTCGATGCATGCGAAGAAGCTGGAATTCTTCCAGATATTTTTGTTAGGATCTCGAAGGTTGGAGAGAATTTCAGAGTTGTGGTAGAGGATAATGGTCCGGGGATCAGGAAAGATCTCGTAGCCAGAGCCTTCGGAAAATTACTCTATGGTTCCAGATTTCACGAAATAAGGCAAAGTAGAGGACAGCAAGGTATAGGAATTTCCGCAGCTGTTTTATATGCTCAGCTTACAACAGGAAAGCCTGCAGTTATCGTAACAAAACCGATTGGGGCGGAGAAGGCTTATAGGGTTCATATTTACATAGACACTAAGAGAAACGAGCCGATCGTTGAGAGCGAGGGAGAAGAAGACTGGTATCTACCACATGGCACAAGAGTTGAGTTCGAGATCTTGGGGAGCTATGTAAAAGACAGGAAACAAAGTGTATTCGAATATCTCAAAGAGACCTCTGTCGTGAATCCGCATGCAAAGATCACCTTTGTTGATCCAGATGGAAGCATTTACGAATTCAAAAGATCCTCTAATGAGATGCCAAAACAAGCAAAGGCGATAAAGCCCCATCCGCATGGTATAGAGCTTGGGAAACTTATGAACATGCTGAAATTCACCAATGCAACTACTTTAAGAAAATTCCTCAAGGAGGAATTCGTAAGGGTTGGGGATAAGATCGCTGAAGAGATTCTTTCAAAGGCTCAATTTTCAGGAGAAGAAGATCCCAAGAAGCTTGGAAGGGAAGATGTGGTTAAATTAATTGAAGCTTTTAAGAGTGTCGATCTTCTTCCTCCTCCAATCGATTGCCTCTCTCCGATTGGCGAGGAGCTTTTAATGAGAAGTCTGATCTCTGAATACTCTCCAGAGTTCGTATACGCTGTTACGAGAAAGCCAAAGGTTTATTCTGGTCATCCTTTCCTTGTAGAGACCGCAATTGCATATGGTGGAGAAATAAAGACGGATAAAGTCATTCTTTTAAGATTTGCGAACAAGATACCACTCCTATATCAACAAGGCGGTTGTGCTCTTACAAAAGTTGTAGAGGGGATTAACTGGAAAAACTATGGACTTGAGCAAACAAAGGATGAACTTCCGTATGGAAATGCGGTTATCTTGATACACCTTGCCTCGACAAACATTCCATACACTTCTGAATCGAAAGAGGCGATTTCTCCAATTCCAGAGATCATGGACGAGATAAGATTAGCATTGCAGGATGTTGGTAGGAAATTGAAGGAATATTTAGACAGAAAAGGAAGACAAGAGGCAAAAAAGAAGAAAGAGGAAGTTATCGCTAAGATCTTGCCTCTAATTGCGAAAAAAGTTTGTGAAGTGCTCGAAAAAGACCCAGTAGAGGTTGACAGAATCATCGCAAGGATCATGGGCTATTTGCATGTGGAAAGGCACATAAGCGAGAGAGATGGAATGAAAGAGGTTAAGCTAATTGTTTCCAATTTCACTAAAGCGAAGAGAGAGATCAAAGTATTAGAAACATGCTCAGGAGAAGTTGAAGCGGAGAATGCAAAAATAAGTGGTGGAAAATATCCAACGATTAGCTGGGAGGTTTCTCTGAATCCTAACGAGGAAGTAGAATTGAAATATCTACTAAGGGGAGAAGTTCTGAACAAGAACCCGATCGTTGAAGGTTTGGATCGTGCCCTTCTGAGCGGGCAATTTTAGCAATCAATATTAACTATCAAAGCTCAATCAATAATATGAAACTGCTTGCAATAAATGGAAGCCCGAATAAGAGAAACACGTATGCTCTGCTCGAAGCTCTTGTGGAAGAGGCAAAGAAGCTTGGTGCGGATGCTGAGATTTTGAATCTTGCGGATTTCACCATAAATCCTTGCAAGGGCTGTGATAGATGCATAAGAGAAGACTGCGTGCAGAAAGACGACATCTTCAAGGTGCTTGAAGCGATGAGAAAGGCTGATGCAATCGTGATCGGAGCTCCAAGTTATTTTGGAAGTGTTCCCGGAATAGTTAAGAACCTCATTGACAGGAGCAGAATGGATAGAATGGGTGGATTCAGACTTAGAAACAAGGTTTTTGCTCCAGTCGTAACTTCAGGCTTAAGACATGGTGGAGCGGAATTTGTTGCTATGAGTCTAATCGTTTACGCTCTTGGACAGGCAATGATCGTAGTTTCAACAGCAGAAAATCCAGTTACTACTGGAAGTTTTCCTGTTGGAGTTATTCAGGGCGATGCGGGATGGAGAGGAGTTAAGAAGGATGAAATTGCTCTAAATACTGCAAGAGCTATTGCGAGAAGGATCGTTGAAGTGGCAAATGCCACTCAAAGCTTGAGAAGTAAATGATTTTGAAGTTCAAAATAAAAAGCTCTGAAGGTGGTGCAAGAACGGGAGTTGCGGAAGTTCGAGGCAAGAAATTCCGCACTCCTGCTTTTTTACCAGTTGCAACACTTGCAAGCGTAAGAGCTTTAGATTTTAGAGACCTAAAGGAAATTGGCGTTGAAATAGTGATGGCTAACACCTTCCACCTTCATTTAAAGCCCGGAGATGAAGTTATAAAGGAACTTGGCGGATTGCACAAGTTCATGAACTTCGATGGTGTTATTGCAACAGATTCAGGTGGCTTTCAAGTCTTTTCACTTGGTTTTGGAATGGAGCATGGAATAGGAAAGATCGCAGATAACATATTCCTTGAAAAGCTTAGAAATGTTAGCAAGAAAGGAGAGAAATGGATTGAGGTTGATGAAGAAGGGATAAATTTCAGAAATCCGCTCAATGGCAGTTTTATGCGATTAACTCCAGAGAAGTCGATGAGAATTCAATCAAATCTCGGCTCAGACATAGTATTTGTATTCGATGAATGCACTTCTCCTCTTTCAGACAAAGAATACACAGCAAAGGCTCTTGAAAGGACTAACAGATGGATCGAGAGAAGTCTTGAATGCTATGATAAAAAACAAGCGATCTTTGGAATTGTTCAAGGTGGGGAGTATAGAGATCTTCGAATGAAATCGGTAGAGTTCATTTTAAAGAAAGATTTCGATGGCTATGGTATTGGTGGTTCGTTGGGAAAAAGCAAGGCGGATATGCTAAACATTTTGGACTGGGTAATTCCATTGCTCCCAGAAGAGAAGCCAAGGCACCTTCTTGGCATTGGTGCGGTAGAGGACTTATTTAATTGCGTTGAAAAAGGCATAGACATGTTCGACTGCGTTTCGCCAACAAGATGGGCGAGAAGAGGGCTTTTGTATGTTTCTCCAAGTGCGGGTGGAAATGTTAGAAACAGGTTCAGAGTTCATATAAAGAATGCAAAGTTTCGGAATGATCC